>CAJXFJ010000319.1 GCA_913052515.1 uncultured Flavobacteriales bacterium
GTAAAAATAAGTGAATGAATTAGAAATTGAATAAGATGAAATAAAGGCTTTAAGATGAAATGCCTGTCTGTTAAATAAGTGGTCAATATAGAGTTAGCAGAGTTGGGTTTGTGTTTAAACCACGCGATGGAATCGTGGGGGAGCAGGGAAAAGTAAGAAACTTGCTTTAATAGTTGTATGTAATAAGCTAGTAAAACAGGCTTTTGGGATAGCTAAGAATAGCTTACCTTATGATCCAACTTATCAATCTAAATTAGTTTGATTTTTACTTTGATTTAAGTTCAGTTCTTTGTTAGCAAACGTTTTTTATAATTTATATCCAATGATTAGCAATTCTTCTTTTGGTCTGTCCAAGTCAAAGTCAGCACTAAATTCATGGTTTTGCTTATCTCTCATGATTGCTCCTGAAATGTGTAAATATGTTCTACCATTTTCAGTTTCATTAATCCTGAAACCATAGGGCAAAAACTCCTTTAACTCGCCAAATTGAGAATCAATATTCTCCATGTTAGTCACAAGTTCGTTTTTGTCATAATTAGCTACAGAACTATCATTTAGAAGTGGTTTTATTTCTTGAAACTGTTTTGACTTTATAAATTCTACTACTTTTTCAACGGTTGGCATTCTGCTTGCGACAATGTCAAGTTGTTCAACTGGGTACTTGAAGGTCATTTCGTCACCATCATTGAACTTCAAAACAGTATGAATTTCGTCATAGTTGCTTTTCTCGTCTTTCAAATTTTTATAAAATAAGTAAGCAACATTTGAAGCAGGCATTTGAGCAACTTTAGAATAACTTTCAATTACTTCACTTTGGCTCATTTCAAGTTCAAAATACTTTGATTTTCCTTCGTCCGTTGAGGCGGAAGCTCCAACTGCATATTTACATTGTCCGCCATAGAATTCGAGTATTTCCTTAATTCCTTTGTCTTCATTGTCAGTAATGCTTACAAAATTTGAAAGCAAGGTGTTTTTTTGTTCTCCTTCTCGTTTTTCCGCACAGCTTGTGATTAATGCAGTAAGTCCAAATAGCAGAATTGTTTGTTTCAATTTCATTCTCAGTATTCTTTTTTTAATGTTTGCTAACTTGTTTATATTATGACCAAACTTACCGTTATCCAACTAAATTTGGTGTTATTGTGTACCTTGTTTAGCATCTAACATTTCTTTATAAAGCCACAATTATCGAAATAAAAGGTGTTTTTTGTCGGCTTTACAGCTTTCCTTCTCTTGCCCAAAAAAATACAAAAAAATTAAATAACTATACCAACCCTTTCCCCACCATCAAAACTCCACTAACTACCATTAGCGCAATTACATATTGTCGAAAGCGATTGTCGCTTACTTTTTTTAGTTGGCGCTTGCCAATTACATTACCTAAAGTAGCCCCTAGGCCAATGGCCATGCCATAAAACCACATTTCGCCTTCTAAGGCGCCTAAAAAAGCATAGGAACTCAATTGGGCAATGCCTGCTAAAAAGGAATTGGCGGTTTTAGTGGCAATCATGCGTTCTTTTACCAAGCCCATATTTAGGTAAAAGGGATTCATAATAGGGCCTGTAGCTCCAAAAAGGGTGGAGGTAAAAGTGACTGTAAAGCCCAAGGGCATAAAGTAAGCAGCTTTCATGGGAAAGGCACTTTTCTTTTTCCCAAATTGAAATTGAAAAACAGTAGAAATCAAAAACAAACCCAAGAGCACTTGCAACCATTGAGCTTGTAGTTTTACAAAAAGAAAACCACCTAGCAAAGCACCTGCTATGGCAAAGGGTACATAAAACTTAACGATGTGCCAATCAATGTGTTTCCAAAATAAAATTAACCGACTTGGTCGTCCAATCATATTGCCCAAGTTTACCACCGGTGCAACATGTGCAGGGGAGAGGTAAAAACCCACCAAAGGAACCATAATAAGTGCCCCACCACCAGCTGCCAAAGTGCTGATGAGGTAGGCCAAAATTCCTGCTAGAAAAAGAATGAAATACGTCATTTGCTGTTTAGCGATGCCAAATGTTCATCGATTTGCCTTTTACGATAGACGACCGTTCTTAAAGCAGAGCTGTATACTTGGGCTATAGCACTTTTAAATGTTCGCCCTGACTTAAGCAAATTTAAAAAGGCATTTTCCTCTTTTAAATCATAAAACACTTTCCCTTGAAAGGATTTATTTACTGGCGGTGGATAATAGAAGGGGGCATGTAAATCCATATAAGGAAGCACTTGTTGAAGCACAAATCCTTTATCCACCGAAACCCATTCGTGTATGTGGGGATACAATTGGTTGTGAATGCCCAAAAAATGTTCTAAAAGTGTGTCTTCTTGGCTAATTACCAATTCCGGATCATTGGTGATTTTTAAAAAAGTGCTTTTGGTTTCTTGAAACGGAAAATAGCTGGAAACAAAATCAAGGTAAGTGTCCAAACTATCACTGTGAAAGCTTTTGTCTAAGTTGTTTAGCAAAGAGTCGTGGGCGTTGAGCATCAAGCCATAATACTTAACCGAGAAAGAAAGTTGAAGGGAGTCATTGGCTAAATCATTGCTGATTTCTTGAAGTAAAGAAACTTTCTTTTCCTCCATCTTTTTGCCTTCTCGCCATTCGTTTAAAAGAAACGAAACGCTAATACCGGCGATGATAATCAAGAATTCAAAAAAGTAAGTCCAAGCGCCCCTGCGCTGATTTCTCGGTCTTCGGTATTTCATCCTCTTTAAGTTTGTAACACGCCTACATTATAGGGCTTTTCAATGGGCGCATGATCAGCCGCTTCAATACCCATAGAAATCCAAGTTCTTGTTTCTAGCGGATCAATTACATTATCTACCCACAATCGGCTTGCCGCATAATAAGGCGAGGTTTGACTGTCGTATTTTTCAGTGATTTCTTTCAGCAATTTGTTTTTGGCTTCTTCAGTAATTTCTTCGCCTCTAGCTTTTAAGGTCGCTACTTGAATTTGCAACAAGGTCTTAGCTGCTGATGCGCCACTCATAACGGCAATGTTTCCAGTTGGCCAAGCTGCAATTAAACGCGGGTCATAGGCTTTTCCACACATGGCATAGTTTCCTGCTCCGTAACTGTTTCCGGTAACAATGGTAAACTTCGGAACCACCGAATTGGCCATGGCATTTACCATTTTGGCTCCATCTTTAATAATGCCACCATGTTCTGATTTAGAGCCTACCATAAAACCAGTTACATCTTG
>CAJXFJ010000320.1 GCA_913052515.1 uncultured Flavobacteriales bacterium
TTTATAATTCAACTATAAATACATTAAACGTATTTTCTCTCAACAACTCTTGTAGCGCTAACTCTATTCTAATGTCCTCAATTTTAGCATCCAACGAAGTCTTTCGATGTCTAAATTCATAGTCTTTCTTCGTTTTTATAAGAAAATCAACCAACTGAATCGAATCATTATGTAGTTGCATATTTTTAAAGCTAAACTGTAAATGCTCTCTATTGTGACTAAAAGAATCAGCATGTAGTTTTATTTTTTCAAAACTTTTAATCTTAGAAGAATCATTGAGCATTAGTTCAAGTCCGGAAGTTTCTAAGTACAAATTGCTTAGTTGATTAATTGCATTTTCTTCTTTTGATTTTGTTTCAAAATGAGCATCAAGGCTATTAACTTTGAAATGACTGATAGTAATGTGGTTAAATTTAGATTGAGAATTGACTTTTGATTCATCTGATTTCAATTCTTCAACACTATCTATTTTTAATTGATACTCAACCGATTTAATTGAAAAAGAGTCTAAGGAAATATGAGCGTCTTTTAATAGTGCTAAGTAGTCAATTCCCTTAATGGAAAGACCTTTAGCTGAAAAAGTATGTAAGCTGTCTTTGTTATTAGAACTTAAAGAGTCTATAGAAAAGCAATTCTGAAAGATGTCAATCTCTAAGCCGTAGAATAGAATGTTTTCTTGCTTTTCAAATTTAGAAATCTCCTTATTTAAATAGTATTTTGCAATCGGGTTGATAACAAAGAAGCCTGTGATTAGGAGAACAACAAGCAATAAACTAAATAGAGCAAGCTTTTTCAATTTTTTAAAAACTAGTACATAATCGGTACCATAACTTTTGATTTATCCCAAGCCATACTCAAATTTACATGGTATTCAAAGTCAATCGTAAACTGCTCTACTACATCGTTTAATTCTTGAACTGGAACATTTATTTTTAAAACATCATACTTCGGATCTCGAGAAGGCTTGCTATCCCAACCAACTCCCCATCCATACATTTTACTATTGACTATAATGGTCCATTGAGAAGTATAAGGAATCGTCCATAAGGTATATGTACCAGCTTTCAATTCTTCATCCCCAAATTGAATGTCTTGATTTACGGTTAAAGTTGTTGGTTCATTTGCACCTGTTCTCCAAACCTCTTCATAAGGAACAAGACCACCAAAAATTTCTCTACCTTTTTTGTAAGGTCTAGAGTATTCAACCTTGATTTTAAATTGATCGGCTTCATAAATAGCCGTGTCTTGTGGGCTATGTTTTTTAGTTTCGCTTTTCATGTATTGAAAACCACCGTAGGCCGCAACTGCTAAAACAATAAGGACAATGAGTATCCACTTTAAAACTTTCATAGTTTGATCAATTTTATTTCTCTCAAAAATACAAAAGGGTGCTTGTTTTTAAGCACCCTTTAAATTTTAAGAACTTTTTTATTTTCCAATTACTTCTTTCAATTCATCCTCAATGGGTTGTCTGAAAACAACTTGATCTTCAAAAACATCCATTACTACTTTATCTCCTGGTTTTATTTTATTTCCGAGAATAGCTTTTGATAGTTCATTCAAAACTTGTTTTTGAATTACTCGTTTCACTGGTCTTGCGCCAAATTGAGGATCATAACCCAATTCAGCAATAAACTCAACAACCTCTTCAGATGGCTGTAGTATTAAATTATTTTTTGCTGCCATCTTTTGAACTCCTTTCAATTGAAGTCTTACAATTTGTTTAATGTTTTCTTTCGTTAAAGGAGTAAACATAATTGTCTCGTCAATTCGGTTCAAAAACTCTGGTCGAATTGTTTTTCTCAATAAGTCCAGAACTTCTTTTCTGGTCCTTTCTTGAAGTGATTCAGAGTCAATATCTTTATTATTCTCATAATTTTCTTGTATGATATGTGAACCCAGATTTGATGTCATAATGATGATTGTGTTCTTAAAATTGACCAATCTTCCTTTATTATCTGTTAAGCGCCCATCGTCTAAGACTTGTAACAGAATATTAAATACATCGGGATGTGCTTTTTCAATTTCGTCCAAGAGAATCACAGAGTAGGGGCGTCTCCTAACTGCTTCAGTTAGCTGTCCACCTTCATCGTAACCCACATAGCCGGGAGGTGCTCCAACTAAGCGAGAAACAGCATGTCGCTCTTGATATTCGCTCATGTCAATTCGAGTCATGGCATTTTCATCATTAAATAAGTAATCACTTAATGATTTAGCTAATTCAGTTTTACCAACTCCCGTAGTTCCTAGGAATATAAAAGAACCTATGGGTTTCTTTTCATCTTGCATTCCAGCTCGACTTCTTCTTACTGCATCAGATACGGCTTGAATTGCCTCTTCTTGTCCTACAACACGTTTATGTAGTTCTTCTTCCAAGTGCAACAGTTTTTCTCTTTCGCTCTGTAGCATTTTACTAATAGGTATTCCAGTCCATCGACTTACCACATCTGCAATCTCTTCCGCATCAACTTCTTCTTTAATTAGGGTTGATTTACTTTTTAGATTACTTAGCTTTTCTTTAAAATGCTCTAATTCTAATTCAGCCTCTTTGATTTTACCATATCTAAGCTCGGCTACTTTTTCATAATCGCCACTTTTTTCAGCTTGTTTTGCCTCAAACTTAAATTGGTCTATACTCTCCTTCGCCTTTTGGATGCCATCAACTATCCCTCTTTCTGCTTGCCATTTGGCATTTAACTCATTTCTTTTTTCATTCAAATTGGCAATTTCTTTGCTCAATAAATCCAATTTGGCTTGATCTTTCTCTCGCTTTATGGCTTCGCGTTCTATTTCAAGCTGACGAACTTTACGATCCAATTCATCTAACTCTTCAGGTTTTGAATTGATTTCCATACGCAATTTAGCCGCAGCCTCATCAATCAAGTCAATGGCCTTGTCGGGTAAAAAACGATCTGTAATGTAGCGTTGAGAAAGCTCAACCGCAGATATAATCGCTTCATCCTTGATTTGAACTTTATGATGTGTTTCGTATTTTTCTTTAATTCCTCTTAAAATGGATACTGCATCATCAGTATTCGGCTCATCAATTAAAACCTTTTGAAAACGTCTTTCTAATGCTTTGTCTTTCTCAAAATACTTTTGGTACTCATTTAAAGTAGTTGCACCTATTGCTCTTAATTCGCCTCTAGCTAGTGCAGGTTTTAAGATGTTTGCTGCATCCATAGCTCCT
>CAJXFJ010000321.1 GCA_913052515.1 uncultured Flavobacteriales bacterium
AATCAAATTTGCGGAACCTTACAGAAAAGCCTTCATTGAAAGTATTCGTAGTTTATCAGATAAAGCGTTAAACGAAACAGAAATCATTCATCCAGGAAATGGCAAAAAGAAAAACCTTGGCCAATATTTATTGAGAATTGGCTATCACGAAGGGGTCCATGCAGGACAGTTTACATCCTATTTAAGAGCAATGAACATAGAAAGACCAAATATTTGGGATTGACAAACTTTCAATAAGAAACATCGCATTTATCAGATGTAAATCTACCTTTCTAAATGGTTTCAGATTAATTTCCACTCCTCTACCTAACTATTGTATTTTGAACTTTTAAGGTGTTAAGCCAACTTTATAATTGCTTGTGGTTTAAAGGTTGTATCTTACCCCCATTTAACATTTGGCTCAATGACTACAAGAGAAACAAATTCAAAGGGCGTTCAAAGGTTGACTAACAATGGTCTAAAAGAAAACTTCTTGATCACTGAAAAAAGATACTTACAAGTATCAAATATTGCAGCCATTATGGGCGTCTTATTTAATGGGGTATGGATGTTCATTGCACTATCCATTTCAGAAATAAGTAGTGCTGTTTGGAACGGATTGCTGAGTCTACTTTTTGTAGCGGTATTGGTGCTAAATCAGAAAGGCAAAAGAATTGCAGCTTCGGTTTGGCTTGCTATCTCAGCATACATTTCTATGCTTGTATTTCTGTATTTATCTGGATACTCTTCCGGAATAACAAACGTTTGCTTTTTAATCATCCTTCTGCCGTATATGACTTTTCCTCGAAAAGCAAGAAGGCTTGCTCATGCCTTTAGTTTGTTAGCTTGTTTTACTTTGGTTTTTACCGTCGTTTTTCAAGCGGAATTCATTGCACATCAAGAAAATTTTGATCCGCACTTATCGCAAATGGTCAACATCAGCATGACGGCTCTGATTTGTCTCGCCTTAATTTGGAGCTTGTCTGTGTTAATTGATCAATCAGAAGACTCATTGCTTGCTGAACAGAAAAAATCAGATGACCTTTTACACAATATTTTACCAGCCAATATTATTAAAGATTTAAAAGAAAGCGGTAAAACCATTCCCAAAAGGCACAAAAACGTATCCATACTTTTCACGGACTTTGAAGGCTTTACCCATTTGGTAGCCTCAATCCCAGCAATTACTTTAGTTAATGAGCTCAATGATATTTTCGGGCAATTTGATCTTATTATGGAAGAAACCGGAGTTGAAAAAATTGAAACCATTGGTGATGCCTACATGGCCGCATGTGGTTTGGAAAACGAATTGTCAAAGCATGCGGAAAACTGCATAAAGGCTGCTAAAAAAATGTTAACCTACCTGGAAGAAAGGAACCAAAACCACGAAATAAAATGGAAAATGAGAATTGGAATTCACTCTGGAACTGTGGTGGCGGGCGTGGTAGGTAAAAAGAAGTTTGCTTACGACCTTTTTGGCGATACCATTAACACTGCCAGTAGAATGGAGTCTGCAAGTGAATCTGGAAAAATCAACATCTCCTCTTCCACATTTGAATTGGTAAAAGACGAGTTCAATTGTATTTCTCGTGGAAAAGTTTTTGTCAAGGGAAAAGGTGAACTAGATATGTATTTTGTGGAATAGCTTTTCGAACAAAATTTAGCAGATTAATAAAAGGTTTTAAGCAAGAAAAAGTATATTCGTCTTTCCACTTTGCTTCGGCAATCAAATGGAAAACAATTAAATACTAACTTCAATTAATACCAAAAAAGTCTTGCTATGTCACATCATGATGATAGAATTAGGTTTGTTAAACCAATTAAAACCTCTTTTGAAAATGGAATTGCTTCTCTGCCGGTCAAAGGCCAAGGAGTTGTTATTTTTTCACCAGAATCAAGCTTTACTCAGCTTGATATCTTAGCACCAAATCGAAAAGAAAAGAAGGATACTTTTCAATATTTTTCTTTACGAATAGACGCGAACAGCTATTCTTTTTATGCATCTAAAAAAGGGGGTTGGGCTGCTGATTCGGATCAACTTTTTAGCTGTAATAAAGGTTACAATGAATACCCAGAAGGTCTTTTTTGGTTAAGCATTGATTTTGAAAACAGATTGTTAAAAGGAGGCTATGGAGAACCCAGAGCTGAATTAGTTCTATTCAGTTATCAATTTGAGAAAGAAGAACTAAGTGAAAAAAACATCGGTCCTAATTTACATCCTACCAAGTATAACGACCCCAATGATTCGCCTTACCAATGGCTGAAAGATTTGAGGAATGTTTATTTAAGTGAATCGGCTAACTTAATAGCTGTATTTAAAGACCCCATTGTTGAAGCTGCAGCCATGAAAGTGAAAAGCATGGATGACATTAGCATGGGTGAAGTTGCCAAGCAAGTAGCAACGGTTCCTGCTAACCTCCCCACTGTTTGTCAAAAGTTGTATCAAAATGTTGGTGGAAGTAATTTCAATCTGGCCAATGTAAATAAAGACTTTGATTTGCCTGCTGATTTTGATTTGGCCAAAGCCATCCAATACAGCATTGATACGGAGGGTAAAATTTGCAATGAAATCATCAAGAAAAAGGCCGATGAATTTGGCGATCATCCTGATATGGTTTACTTGCGTATCACCATGGGCGGCAATCAAGGCGAATCTCCAGGCATTCCTTATGTAATGGAAATTTGGCCCAGTGGCAAGCGCTCTCCTATTCACAATCATGGAGGTAGTGAGGCTATAATTAAAGTGTTACACGGAGAAATACAAGTCAAATTATTTGCTACACTAAGTAAAGCCATTCCCAATAGCAGCAATGATTTGCTAGCCATTGAAAGTGCTTATGAACCGCACTTGTTTAAAACTGCTAGTTTCGGTTTAAATGATGTGACTTACATTACACCTTGGCTTAACCAAATACATCAGTTGGAAAACACCCATAAAACCGATGCTTGTATTACCATTCAATGCTATGGCTATCCAGAAGATAGTGATATTCACTATGAATACTTCGATTGGTTAAATCAAGATGATGATGAAATTGACCACTTCTTTCCTGATTCTGATTTCAACTTTAGTGAATTTGTACTTAAAATGTATCAAGAATACAGCGAAAGAGATTAACTAAAAAAACAGTTTAAGCACAAAAATTGAAAAAACAATAACCCTAATTAAAACAAAATGGATCAAACAAAAATTGAACATTTAGCAATC
>CAJXFJ010000322.1 GCA_913052515.1 uncultured Flavobacteriales bacterium
CTATGCTAAGCATGTTTTTGTTCTCTTCAATAAAGGTTTCTGTTTTGCTGTAAACTTCAGCTACATCAACAATAGTTTCCTCGTTTTGCTCTGTATTCTTGCTCATTTGTCTTGTTATTGAGAATCGGCAAAAATAAGTTTTTTTTGATTGCATCAAAGCCTTGAAAAAGATATGTTGAGCAAGCACCTTTGACTATTTTTGTGAGCCATGTTTTTAAAGACTCTACATCTAATCAATTTTAAGAATTACGCAGAAGCAAATCTTGATTTTTCACCAAAGATTAACTGCTTTGTGGGAAATAACGGAGAAGGTAAAACCAACCTTTTAGATGCTATTTATTACTTAGCCTTTTGCAAAAGTTATTTCAATCCTGCCGATTCTCAATTGATTAAGCACGATGAAGCATTTATGGTATTGCAAGGTGAGTTTGAGAAAAATGATAGCCAAGAGAAGATTTATGCAGGTTTGAAAAAGGGACAGAAAAAACAATTTAAGAGAAACAAAAAGGAATATGAAAAGCTTTCAGAACATATTGGTCTGATTCCTTTGGTTATGATTTCTCCTGCTGATTCTCAATTGGTATCTGAAGGAAGTGAGGTGCGCAGAAAATTCATGGATTTAATCATTTCGCAATATGATCGAACGTACTTGAATCAATTGATTCAATACAACCGGGCATTAGCTCAGCGAAACCGTTTGCTGAAAAAATTTATGGAGATTAAACGATTTGATGAAGAATCATTGGTTATTTGGGACGAGCAATTAATTCAGTATGGAGAACCGATACATGAAAAAAGGAAATCATTTATTGAAGAGTTTAGTCCTTTGTTTCAAAAGCACTATGATTTCATCAGTCAAAAAAAGGAAGAAGTAAGCTTGATTTATGAGTCGCAATTACATGCACAAAGTTTTAAGGAACTTCTTTTGGCGCAAAGAGATAAAGATAGAAGATTGACATACAGCAGTGGAGGAGTGCATAAGGACGACTTGAATTTTACCATTTCAGACCTACCTATAAAGAAGTTTGGTTCACAAGGACAACAGAAAACCTTTCTTCTGGCCTTAAAGTTAGCCCAAGCGGAATATTTGAAAGAGGTAAAACAAGTGGCTCCCATTTTATTGCTAGATGATATTTACGATAAATTGGATGAACAACGTGTTTCTAAGTTAATGAGTATTGTTCAGGAGGATTGGTTTGGTCAAGTTTTTATCAGTGATACGCATCAAGATCGACTTGCTGATATTTTTGAAAAATTAAATACCGATTATAAAGTATTTCACATAAAAGAGGGAGAAGTAAGTGCCTAGAAAAGAAGAAGAAAAACCCATTCGTGAAGCGATAAATCAAATGTTAAGAGCTTATGGTTTAGGACCTAAGTTGGATGAAATTGGATTGTTGAAAAGCTGGGAAGAGGTGTGCGGAAAAATGATTGCCAAGCATACCACGGAATTGTATTTTAAAGAAGGAGTTTTATACGTTTCTCTTGATTCTGCGCCACTTAAGCAAGAATTGAGTTATGCGAAATCAAAATTGATTGAAAAATTAAATCAAGCAGCAGGCAAAAATATGGTTCGAGATATGGTTTTTAGATAATTTCGCGGTATGAGGAGTTTGTCTGAATTCTTATTGAAAAGAAAGCAAAAGTCAGTTCAGCGAAAAGTGAAAGCTTTTAACTTGAAAGCAGCTCAGAGTGCATTTTTATTATATAATGCAACTGATGTAAATCAAGAAAAAGTAGTTCGCAATTTTGCTCGATTTTTAAAGGAAGAAGGGATAAAAGTGACATCAGTTGGTTTTTACAATAAGAAAGGAAAGGAAGCGCAAAAACCGAACGATGAATTAAGTTACTTTTATTTAGATGCAAAAGATCTGAATTGGTTAAAGCAAATCAAGGCTTCAAAAATCAATGATTTAGTCAAAGCACCATTCGATTTATTGATAGATTTAAATGTTAACGATTTTATGTGCTTACAAATACTCAGCACATTATCATTAGCTCATTTCAAAGTAGGGCCATCTGGAAGTTATAGAGACGAGGTTTGTGATATGACCATTAAAATGGATCAGGGAGATGTGAGTGTATTGATTGAAGAGTTAAAAAAGTACTTGGCAATTATTAATAAAAATTAAAATGAAAAAAGCGTTTGAAGGCACTGGTGTCGCATTGGTAACACCATTTAATGAAGATAAGAGTGTTGACTTTGAAGGATTAAGTAAGTTGGTTAATCATGTAATTGATGGTGGACTTGATTATTTAGTGGTTCTTGGTACAACAGGAGAAACAGCGACTTTAAATGTTGAAGAACAAGATGCAGTAGTTGCCAAAGTAATTGAAGTGAACAGGGGAAGGCTACCTATCGTTTTAGGAATGGGAGGAAATAATACAGCCGCTTTAATTGACAAGCTTGATGCGACCAACTTGGAAGGAATAGATGCTTTACTTTCTGCAAGCCCTTATTATAATAAACCAACGCAAGAGGGAATTTATCAGCATTATAAGGCTTTAGCTGAGTCAACTGATATGCCAATTATTTTGTACAATGTACCAGGTAGAACTTCATCTAACATTAGCGCAGAAACAACGCTTCGATTGGCAAATGACTTTGATAATATCATTGCTATTAAAGAGGCCTCAGCTGATATGGATCAAGTCATGAAGATTATTCAGGATAAACCAAATGATTTTATGGTGATTTCTGGAGAAGATGGATTAACTTTTCCAATTACTTGTTGTGGAGGTTCAGGAGTTATTTCAGTGGTTGCAAATGCTTTTCCTAAAGAGTTTAGTGATATGGTAAACCTTACCTTGGACGAGAATATAAAAGAAGCAAGAAGTTTACACTACCGTTTGAAAGATTTTATTGATTTACTTTTTGCCGAAGGGAATCCAGGAGGTGTAAAAGCAGCATTAGAGGCATTAGAAATTTGTGAAGCTCATATGCGTTTACCTCTTTGGCCTATAAGCGAGAACTTGAAATCGAAAATTGCTAGTAAGATTCGAGAAATAACCGTTTAAACTTGCTTTGATTTAATTATTGCTTGGGATAAGAAAGAATATCGAATTGTTCTTTTTTAATTCCATAAGCACAGTTAAAATGATCTAAAGGACAGCTTTTCTTTCCATGTAAACCACAAGGTCTGCAGCTTAACTTTTCACTTGATTCAACCACTTT
>CAJXFJ010000323.1 GCA_913052515.1 uncultured Flavobacteriales bacterium
GATGGTTTACAACTGGTTCAAATGCTTGTATTTCTAAACTTTCAGCTGAGCCATGCCAGTTGAACTTTGAATTGGTAGAGGGTGTCCAAGCAAGGTTAAATAAAGGCATTGCATTTCTTACTCCTGGAGTGCCTCCAACTCCTAAACTGACACGCATGCCTGGGTCATTAAACGCAAACTGTGGTTGGTGACATGCTCCACATGAAAGTTGATTATTCTTAGATAGTTTTCGTTCAAAAAATAATTTTTTACCTAAGGCAACTCCTTCAATGGTTGTTTGATTTGAATCGGGCTCAGAAGGTGCTCCAATCAAGCTAAAGTGTGCAGGTAATTGAAAGGGATAAGGAGTAGGGGAGGCAGTAGTATTGTCTTCTGAGATAACCGTAATTAAATCAGAATTATCCTCTTTTTGGCAAGATGCCAAAAAAAGGATAATTAGAATAAATTTTAATTTTTTTAAATTACTCATACGTAAACACAGATGGTCCGTTTAGATTCAATTTGCGCTGTGCATCATAAACTGGCATAAGCGATGCATTATACACATTAAAATCCCATTCATAAGGCCCCTCAAACCATTGCTCTATATTCATTACCAAAGCAAAAGAGAAATCTGCAGCTACGGTAATTGTAGTGTCAATAACTGCTTCAAAATGATTGGCTTCAAAAGTAGTTGGTGTTACTGTATTGTTTCTTGCAGTACCCATATGAGCTGCAAAAAATACAGAAGTGCCTGAACTATCGTACTCTCCTTCAAGTTGCATGAAGTGATAACCACCACCTAGCATTGCAGGCCATTCCCAATTTGCTAAATTCAAGTCAGAATACGCAAAACTGATATTATCTTCCATGTCAAATCCAAAAGTAAACGAAAGCTTATTGTAAGTTCCAGCGGGAACTTTTGCAGTTGGCATATAGGTGTCATGCGCTGGATCTGTTGCATCTACAAAATGATAATCATTTATAGTAAAGGCCGTACCGTCTTCTTTGTGAAAAGTAACATCACTGATTAAGTACCTTAAACGGCTAACGTTAAAAGTTTGTCCTCTAAGATTAGAATATGGCTTATTTGTGGTATTCATGGTTAAATCAGCACCATTTACCTTTTCTTTCATGGTAATAGTAGCTTGATAGCGAGGTGTTGCTTGTTCAACAATTCTAGTCTCAATTAATGTCTCATCCTCATCATCTTCACATGCTGTAAATGCAATTGATGTAAGCGCTAATGCTACTAGAGCTAATGTATTTGATTTGAATCGTGTTTTCATCTTCTAATTTTTTTAAAAATAATAAGTTAAGTCAACCGTTGTGCGTAGTTTGTTATTTAATTGATTGTCATATAACGATTGACGAATTGGTTTGAAATATGTTGCCCCTAAGGCAAACTTTTTGAAATAAAATTTAACTCCGGAACTTAAAAATAAGGCTTTACCCCCTGAGTTAAGATAATCATCACCTCTAAACTCGTCTCTTGGGCTACTTTCATAACTTATTCCCAAATTTGGAGCTAGGGTAAACTTTTTTATTTGTGCTAAATAAAATGCATTTGCATTTAGATTTAGGCGGTTAGCAAATTTAAATTGATTGCTATTTGCTGTATTAACCTGGTAAGTGATATTGGTTGAAATACCCACATTTTTATACCTACTCAGTCCCTCTGCTACCAAAAGAACGTCCCAACTACCACTTCCGGCTTGCATGTGAGGGTCCAATTCTTCGTATGGTGCACCATAAACAACATTGCCTTTTGCTGAACTGCTAGGCGATACAACATAGGTCTTATTATACTGACCAATAGGGACTTGAATTCCTCCACCAATACTTAAACGAAATTTCCAGTCGGAAGAGTCAGTTGCTTTGGTATTAAATGCAATGTATTTTGCAAGTAGCGTTAAGTCTCCAATTCCTGCAACATTTACCATAACACTATCATCTTCTTTATAATAGTTATCGGTAAAGCTGATATTGCCATACAATTGCCACTTTTCATAAAAGAAATAGTTTAGCCACAAATCATAGCTATTGAAGATTTCTTCCTGAATATTAGCATCAGCAATTACAGTATTACCTATGGCGTGTTTTAAATTAGAACTGACCGTATTATAATTAGTCTGCTTGTTTTGAAACAGCCTATATCGGTAGTTGAAACCCATGGAACTACCAAGATCGTTGGGTTCCATGTTTAAATAAATATTACATAAGTCGCAAGCCCAAGTATTTATACTAACAGAGAGACTTAGTAATACTAGAAAGTATTTAAGCATAAAATTTTATTTAGCAATTATTAAATAGATTTTGCTAAACTAATTTCGGCGGATGTTCAATGGTGGTGCTAAAAAGAAAGGCATATAAATTAGTATAAGCCTCAATAAATTCTAATTCACTTTCTATATTTGAGCCAAAAGATTCATTCTCTAATGGACCAAAGAGTAAGAGATTTATTTCAGAGCGGAATTCTGCAGGAATTTCTTCGTCTGAAGAATCAGCTTGCTCTAATTGAGTAGCTAAGTGACATTTTCCGTCACATTGGAAACTCTTTTCTTCCTTATTGATGCAAAATTTCTCAATAATTTCTAGCTTATTGATTTCATAGCTCAAACGAATCATAGATTTAAACGATAGTGTAAAAATCAAGAGAAATGATAAACCCAATGCTAATATTGAAGACAATCGCTGTTTCATTAAAAACAAAGTTACTCCTAAATTGAAGGCAAATAGTGAATGATGGTTAATTTCGGTTCAAAACTTTTTTGTTGAACTCTTTTCCACTCATTGTCATTTTAGGCGCTACAGCTACAGGAAAAACCAACTTGGCTGTTTCTCTGGCAGATGCCATTCAAGCTGAAATAGTAAGTGCAGATAGCCGGCAAGTATACCGTGGAATGGATATTGGAACTGGTAAAGATTTGAAGGAATACCAACTAGGAGACCGGAATATTAAACACCACTTAATTGATACTAAATCGCCAACTGAGCGATACGATGTTTTTAACTTTCAAAAAGACTTTTTTGAAATCTATTTAAATGCTAAACAGAAGGAAACGCCAATTATTTTGTGTGGAGGAACTGGTATGTATATTCAAGCGGCCTTGGATTCAAAGGCTATGGTTGAAGTAGAAGAGAATGTTACCTTGCGAAATCGGCTAAATATCTTGTCTTTAGAAG
>CAJXFJ010000324.1 GCA_913052515.1 uncultured Flavobacteriales bacterium
TAAGGCACTTTAACGTTACCCTTACTGATATTATTGAGTTTACTTTTTAACAATCTTCTTTTCAATGGATTTATTAAATCTGTAAAAAGAATTCCTTCAATGTGATCATATTCATGTTGAATGATTCTCGCTGCAACACCTTCGTAGGTTTCTTCAAGCAAGTTAAAATCACGATCGTAATATTCAATGGTAATTTTAGGTTGGCGTTTTACATCTTCTCGAATTCCGGGAATACTTAAACAACCTTCGTTAAAATTCCATTCTTCACCTTCTTCTTCTACGATGATAGGATTTATAAAAACCTTTTTAAAATCTTTTAATTCGGGTTCTTCATCTTCAAAAGGAGACGCATCTACAATAAACAAGCGAATTGACTTTCCAATCTGTGGTGCAGCTAAACCTACTCCTTCCGCTTGGTACATGGTTTCAAACATGTTGTCAATCAACTCTTCTAAAAAGGGATAATCCTTTTCAATTTCTTCAGCTTCCCTTTTTAAAACAGGGTCTCCATACGCTACAATTGGCAAAATCATGCGGCAAAAATAATCAAAGGAATAATGTATTCATAGCTATGCATAGAAGTGAATCTCTCTCCAAATTTTAAGCTCGATTTTGTTAATTTTGCAGTCCAAAATTGTAAAGTCAAATTCCATGAATAAAGAAGCCCTTAGCCCTGAAGCAACAGAGAATCAGCTTTCAAAAGAAGATTTTAAGCGAATCGTTCTTGATGATTATAAGTTAGCCAATGTTAGTCGTGAGGCTTCTTTATTAGGACGAAGAGAGGTTTTAACCGGTAAGGCCAAGTTTGGCATTTTTGGTGACGGTAAGGAAATCCCTCAATTAGCCATGGCTAAATTTTTTGAAGAAGGAGATTTTCGCTCAGGCTATTACCGCGACCAAACCTTTATGATGGCCATTGGACAAACTGATGTTCAAAAGTTTTTTGCACAATTGTATGCCAATCCCAATGTAGAAGAAGAACCTTCGTCAGGCGGACGCTCTATGAATGGCCACTACTCTACGCGCAGTTTAGATGAAAATGGAAATTGGAAAAATTTAAAAGACCTAAAAAATTCATCGGCTGATATTTCGCCAACAGCCGGACAAATGCCGCGTTTGTTAGGATTAGCACAAGCCTCTAAGGTTTACCGAAATAACGATTTACTGCCAGAAGACAATCCATTTAGTCGCAAAGGCGATGAAGTGGCTTTTGGGACGATTGGTGATTCTAGTACATCAGAAGGACTTTTTTGGGAAAGCATTAATGCCGCAGGTGTTTTGCAAATACCCATGGTGATGTCAGTTTGGGACGATGGACATGGAATTTCAGTTCCTAAGAAATACCAAACCACCAAAGAAAGCATTTCTGAAGTTTTAAAAGGTTTTCAGCGTGACGAAGGACAAACCAACGGCTATGAAATTTTCAAAGCCAAAGGATGGGATTACGCCGGATTAATTTCAACTTATGAAAAAGCGGTTGATTTAGCCCGAAAGGAGCACATTCCAGTTTTAATTCATGTAGAAGAAGTAACCCAACCACAAGGACACTCAACTTCTGGTTCGCATGAGCGCTACAAATCAAAAGAGCGTTTGCAATGGGAGCAGGATTTTGATTGTATTGCTAAAATGGGTGAATGGATTGTTGAGAAAGGTTTAGCGACTGAAGAAGAATTAAATCAATTAAAAGAGGAAGCAAAAAAAGAAGTTAGACAGGCTAAAAAAGCAGCATGGGATAGTTTCTTAGGAGGCATTAAAGCTGAAAGAAATGAAGCGGTTTCTAAACTGTCTGCCTTGATTGATAGCTCTTCGCAAGCTAACTTTTTAAACCCCTTATTGACCGAATTGAAAAGCAATCCTGAGCCCTTGCGAAAGGATGTAATGAGTGTGGTTCGCAAAGCAATTCGCATTTGCAGAAATGAAAATTCAACGGCTAAAGAGGAATTAATTGCTTGGTACAAATCTTTTTCTGAGCTTAATGCAAAACGTTTTAATAGCCATTTATACAGCCAGTCGGCAGATAGCCCGCTAAAAATTGAAGGTGTTGAAATTGAATACGCTGACAATGCTGAAGAAGTAGATGGCAGAGTTGTGTTGAGAGACAATTTTGATAAGCTGTTAGAGAAATATCCAGAAGTACTCATTTTTGGAGAAGACTCTGGGAAAATTGGCGATGTAAACCAAGGTTTAGAAGGTTTACAAGAAAAGTATGGCGAATTGCGAGTTAGCGATGCAGGAATTCGTGAAGCCACCATTGCCGGACAAGGAATTGGAATGGCGATGCGAGGTTTACGCCCAATTGCTGAAATTCAATACTTGGATTATTTGTTGTATTGCTTGCAAATTTTAAGCGATGATTTAGCGACGGTACAATACCGCAGTGCAGGTGGTCAAAAAGCGCCATTGATTGTTAGAACAAGAGGTCACCGACTAGAAGGTATTTGGCATTCTGGTTCGCCCATGGGCACCATTATTAACTCTTTGAAAGGAATGCACATTTGTGTGCCACGTAATTTGACCACCGCTGCTGGTTTCTACAATACCTTGTTAAAAGGAGATGATCCAGCTTTGATTATTGAGCCTTTAAATGCTTACCGTAGCAAAGAAAAAATGCCATCAAATTTGGGTGAATTTCAAATTCCATTGGGTATTCCTGAAGTGGTAGCTGAGGGTAATGACCTGACGATTGTAAGTTATGGTTCTACCTGCAACTTAGCGGAACAAGCAGTAAAAGAGCTAACTCAATTGGGTATTTCTGCAGAGCTAATCGATGTGCGCACTTTAATGCCTTTTGACACGAAACACAGCATTGTTGAATCTTTAAAGAAAACCAACAAAGTACTTTTCTTGGATGAAGACGTAAAAGGTGGTGCTTCTGCCTTTATGATGCAAAAAGTATTGGAAGAGCAAGGTGGTTACTACCATTTGGATGTTGAACCAAAAACTTTAACGTCTAAAGATCACAGACCTGCTTATGGTACTGATGGGGATTATTTCTCAAAACCAAGTGTTGATGACATGGTTGAAGCCGCTTATGTAATCATGCGCGACGTTGATCCTGAAAGATTTCCTGCACTTTATTAGAGCTAAAAGCTGCGAGCAGAAAGCATAAAGCGAAGAGCCTAAGGTGATTCC
>CAJXFJ010000325.1 GCA_913052515.1 uncultured Flavobacteriales bacterium
GTTTGTGATTTGGTAAATTCAAAGCATTAAATAGCGTGTTAGAAAATAAAGTAATCTTTCTTTACTCTCCACAAGCTTGGGGAAAAATGAGGTTATCTAAACACCATTATGCAATAGAGCTCGTAAAAAGAGGAAATACAGTATACTATATAGAAACACCAGAAAATTCAAATAGGAGAGTTAGAGTAAGTAAACAAGAGGAGTTCCAAGGATTATATATCGTAAAATCAGGAACAATGGGAGTTTTAAATAGACATATAAGGATGAAATTCCCAGCATTATTTAATTTATTGATTAAATTAAATACGAGTAAAATTGTAAGAAAAATTAATGTAAAGCCTGATGTTGTTTGGTCTTTTGATTTAAATGGATTTATCAATTTAGATGTCTTTCCTGATGCTATTAAAATAGCACAACCAGTTGATTTTGTTTATCCCAAAAATCATATAAGAGCGAAAAAAGTGGATTACATATTTTCTGTTGCTGAGGAAATTTTAGAACCATTAAAGATATATTGTAAGAATACCTATTTTGTTAATCATGGGGTTTCTGAAAAACTCATAGAGCAGCAAATAATTGACAATAAAAACTATGATCAAAATAGTGTCATAAAAATAGCCTATGTTGGGAATTTACTTAGAAATGATATTGCCCATGATCAAATTATAGAAGTAATCAAATCGCATAAAGAATTTGAATTTAATTTTATAGGTAACTCAAAAGTCTCAAACATTAGTTCAAGCATAAGTGATAAAAGTGTAAGCTTTATTACTAGGTTAAAATCATTCCCGAATGTTAAACTATTAGGGGTATTAGATACAACTGAATTGTCAAAAAGTTTAGTTGAAATGGACGCTTTTATGATATGCTATGATGAAGAAAGAGACATGTGCAAAGGGACTAACTACCATAAAGTATTAGAGTATATTGCAACAGGAAAAGTCTTAATTTCAAATCATGTTACTACCTATGAAAACCTTGGTTTATTTGAAATGACAGAAAAGAATAAGGCGAAAGAAGAGTACAAAGCATTATTTAAAAAAGTAACATCAAATTTAAGCTTCTATAATTCAGAAAGTCTTCAACAAAAAAGAATTGAATTTGCTAAACAACATTCTTACCAGAAGCAGGTGAATAAGATAGATGAATTATTAAATCTAAGCACTTACTAAAATCTATTTCATAGTTTAGATTTTCAGTTTTAGTTGTATACTGAGATTTTACTAAATAACATATTGTGGATAAAGTAAATATTTTGCCAAACTTTTGAAGTAAGAATTACTGTTGTAGTGCTTTTTGAAACACTTTTAGTTGCGCACTCAAATTAAATCTTTCTTGAGCAATATCAGCGTATTCAAATTTGTTGAATTCACCATTTTCAATTTCAAGTTTGGCTTTCTCAATTAATTTACAAAGTTCATCAATCGCTTCCGGAAAATAAGAATAGTGATAATTAGGCTCAAAAAAATCCATTTGAGCACCTTGGTTTGATATGATTAATCGATTACCACAAGCCATTGCTTCTGGAACCACTCGACCATATTGTTCTACCCATTTTTTTGTAGGAATGGATGGTAAGATGGTGATATCAGAAGCATTCATATAATTTGATATTTCAGTATGGTTGGCTTCAAAAAAGATCGTTTTATCTTTAAAGTTTGAATTATTAATTAAAGCCTCTATTTTAGATTGATAATCAGTTTTATACCGACTAAACTCATCAATTAGAAATATCCAATTTTTAGTGCTTAATTTCTCTAATGCTTTTATCAATAAATGAACTCCTTTTTCATAAACTAATCTTCCAAAGTAGGAGATAATAATGGTATCTTCATTAACCTTTAGTTGAGTTCTAATTTGTTCCCGTTTCTTTTGATTAATATGAAATACTTGTTCGTTGAATCCTAATGGAGTTTTAACGACCTTCTTAAATCCTAAACTTTTGAAATATTCAAATCCTTGATTGTTGATAACAAATAAGGTATCAATGTTTCGCTTTGAAAGCTGAATTAAGGCATATTTGACTGTGGCATTCAAAAACTGCTTTTTTCCTTCTCTCTTAATTACCGCTAATGGATTTTGAGATAAATTCTCACATGAGAGGGCAAAAAAACGAATGCCTAGTTTACGTGCCTTACTTCCTAAAATAACAGCCATAACACTACCGGGATCTCCCTCATAGTATATGAAATCTGGTACTATTTCATCAATAAGTTCTTGAATACCTTGCAATTGAAATAATCTGTGATGATATTTAGTAGGCTTTAGAAATATAAGATTTGGATCTTCTGTTTGCTTAGGCTCTGATTGAACAACACCTTTCCCAAAATCCCAGTTTTCTGGAATCACCAAGTTAACCTGCAGCGAGTCTGTATTTAGTCGTCTATAAAATTCTCGATTCGATGCGGTAAAGCAGCTTGTTGAAACTGCTAAAAGTTTTTGCTTAGGCATTTTGATTAAAATATTCTAAGGTGAGTTTTATTTCTTCCTGATTGTAATCTTGCTTTGTTTGCCAACCCAATAGCTTTAGCTTTTGATTTGAAATATTAATCGCTTCTGTCTCTTCTGTTTTTTCATCATGATAAATCATGTTAATATTTTCATTGAAGTAATCTTCTGCTACACGCTTAATTAGTTTAGCCAAGTCAAATAAGGAGATAGAATATCCTTTACTTAAATTATAAATAGAGCCCTCAAAGCTTAAGTCATGAGGAAGAGCTTCTGATTTTTCAATGATTGTTCTTATTCCTTCGCAAACTTCGGTTAGTGAGATGAAATCTCTATGTTGTAAAACATTAGATTTGATTTCAAATTCCTTTTTTTCAATAATCTGATTACATACATCATTTACAAATAGCGTCCATCTATCTGCAGTAGGAAAAGCAGGGTAGCCAAATGAATTGGAAAGTCTTACAATAGTTGTGTTTAATCCAAAGTCACTCTTATACCAAAGTACATAGTCTTCTGCAGATTTATGAGAAATAGAGTAGGGATGATTTGGTCTACAAATTGAATTTTCAGAAAATGAACCAATCAAAGGTCTTGCGTATACATGTACTGTAGAAAAGTAAATAAACTGTCTTCCTTGATTCTTAGAAGACCATTCAAGCCAATCTAAAGTTCCATTG
>CAJXFJ010000326.1 GCA_913052515.1 uncultured Flavobacteriales bacterium
CATGGCTTGGATGGCAGATACGTATATGAGTACTATGTCACCTTCTGAGCGATCTATGAACCAACATGTTGTAACTGGTAAGCCCGTAGAAAGTGGCGGACTAGAGGGCAGAGATCGGGCAACCGGTTACGGCGTGTTTTATACCATAAAACTGTGGGCTAAACTTCATAAACAACCCTTAAAAGACAAAACCTTTATTGTTCAAGGTTTCGGAAATGTTGGATACTGGGCAGCTCATTTTCTTGAAAAAGAAGGTGCTAAACTTATTGCTGTTCAAGATGCCTTTAGTACCCTATACAACGAAGAAGGTATTGATGTAGAAAGACTAAATAGTTACTGCCAAGCCAATTCAGGAAGCTCATTAGGATATTCAAAAGCAAGCAGCATTAAAAAAGAAGACTTTTTTGGATTAGACTGTGACATTATCGTACCAGCTGCTTTGGGCAACCAAATTACTTCAGCAAACGCCAATACCATTAAAGCTAAACTTATTGCAGAGGGCGCTAATGGACCTACAGATGTGGAAGGTGAAAAAATTCTACTTGAAAAAGGGGTAACCATTATACCAGATATTTTGTGCAACTCAGGTGGAGTAATTGCTAGTTATTTCGAATGGTTGCAAAACCGTAGCGGTGAAATTTGGCAAATGAAAGAAGTTATTGAGCGATTAGACAAAAAGTTAGATGAATCTTTCGGCAAAGTGTCATATTATGCCCAAAAAGAAAAAGTTGACTTTCGAACAGCAGCTTACTGCATTGCTATTCAGCGCATTGAAAAAGCATACATTCAAAGAGGTATTTTCCCATAAAGTCAAAAAAAGATGAAAACAAAGCCTATTGTCTTGAGAAAAAGGGACTACGAATATTTGACAGGAATTTTAAAGGTTAATGGTTTAGAAAACAACCAAGAGACTCGGAATTCTTTAAAAAAGCTTGCCACTGAATTAAAAGTGGCAAGCTTAGTAGAAGATGAAGATCTTCCGGCTCACATTATTGCCTTTAATAGCCAAGTAACCTTATCAATCGATGAGAAAGAAGTTGTAGTTGAGTTGGTAAAACCGGCTGACAAAGATTGGAAGAATGGAAAAATTTCCATTTTAACTCCTATGGGTTTGGCCTTAATTGGATATGGCGAAGGTGATATTGTAAAATGGCAATTTCCAAGAGGAGAAAAAGAGATTAAAATTCTAGCGGTTTCTCAAGCAAAAGAAAACTTGACCCATGTTCACTTACAAAATTAGTTGAGATGAAAAATAATGCACACGAAACGGAATTGGATATTAGCCATAAACTAAATCAATACGAATTAGCAACTTGGCTTGTTCACTTAAATCGGATTCAAACCGAATTGCGTTCACTTATAAAAATGTGTTCGTTTAATATTGATGATGAAATAGATAGCACCCAGTACTTACAAGTATTAGAAGAAAAGGAGTTTGCATGCATAGAACTAAATCAACTGCTTAAGGCGTATAAAAAAGAAAAGCCTGATGAATTGCTTTGCGAAGAAAGTGGTTGCGATTTAGACCTCTTAAAAACCCATGAGAACTACCGGGCTAAATACATCTCGTTTTTAACGGATTATCGAAAACTAAAGAATAAAATATATGCAGAATTAAGCGGCAAGAAATTTAGAATGCGTGGACTAAGCGTTCCGTATAGCTAAGCCTTGTCCTAATGATAAAAGTTCTTATTCCTACTGACTTTACTGATTCATCAGAAAATGCGCTAAAACAATGTTTGGTTCATTTTAAAAACGTAGAAGCTGAATTCATTTTGATGCACTCATTCAACTATCAAATAGTAGGCTTTGCGGCTCTAGACCTTTTGCACGAAGGCGAGGATTTTTTTAAACATGAACAAAGTAAATCTTTACAAAAGCTGAAAAACCAAACCAAAAGCATACGGTCACTCGGAATAGGAACTTTTCAAAAATTACAAATCATTTCAATCGATTTAAATTTAGAAGATAGCTTAAAAAAGCTCATTCCTAAACACAACATACAACTGGTTTATTTTCCCAAATCTTTTGATGTAAAACTTCAACAATGGCAGCTGCATTTTAAATCGTGTTTGTTAAGTCAACACAAAGAAGACTTGATCAATATGGCCAATTTGTTTAGTGAATCTGCTTTCGACAAAAAATCGATAAAAAACAAAGAAGTAATACAACGGGTATGCAACAATTAGCAGTGCTTAAAGAAGAGGAGCAACACCAAATAGTTTCTTTAAGTCCAGATTCAGTCAAAAAGCTGAGCAAAGAATTTAACATTTGCATTGAAAAAGATGCTGGTTTAAGTTGTGGGTTTTCGAATGAAGATTACGAAAGAGCTGGAGCTAGCATTCGTGATTATGAAAGCCTTTTAAAGGAGGCCGACATCATTCTAAGCTTTCTAAAAAAAGCGAGTCCTCTGCGCAAAGAAAAGCTACAAAGCTGCATTGGCTTTTATGGCATTTTAAACCATCCGGAGGCTGCGTTAGCTTTTGAAGGCAGAAATTGTCAAGTTTTTAGCCTTGATTTAATGCCAAGAACCAGTTTGGCTCAATCCATGGATTTGGTTTCTACTTTAGCCTCTATTTCTGGTTATCAAGCGGCACTTTTAGCTGCCGAACAATTGCCCATGGTGGTTCCTATGATGAGCAGTGCTGCTGGCACTTTACCTCCAGCCAAATATTTAGTTTTAGGAGCTGGAGTTGCCGGATTACAAGCCATTGCCACTTCCAAACGATTAGGTGCTGTTGTAGAAGCTTTTGATGTTCGCTCTTCTACTAAAACAGAAGTAGCCAGTTTAGGGGCCAAGTTTATTGAAATTGAGGGTGCAGAAGAGGATCAAAATGCAGGTGGCTACGCCATTGAACAAAAAGAAGCCTATTTGCAAAAAGTAAATCAGCGCATTACAGAAGTTGCTGCTAAAGCCGATGTAGTAATCACTACAGCTAAAATTCCCGGCAAAAAAGCCCCGATCTTACTCCCTACCGAAGCGGTTATGCAAATGAAAAAAGGCTCCATTATTATTGACTTAGCGGCCGAAAATGGAGGCAATTGCACCTTAACAGAGTCCGATCAAATTATTGATTTTCAGGGCGTAAAAATATTTGGCTTAAACTCTTTACTCAACCGCTGC
>CAJXFJ010000327.1 GCA_913052515.1 uncultured Flavobacteriales bacterium
AAAAGTGATTTTAATAGATGATGTCTTATACACCGGAAGAACTATTCGTTCGGGATTAGATGCGATGTTAGCTTATGGTAGACCAAAATTAGTAGAGCTTTTGGTTTTAGTGGATCGTCGTTATAGCAGGCATTTGCCCATAGAGC
Source organism: uncultured Flavobacteriales bacterium (assembly GCA_913052515.1). The sequence goes on from CAJXFJ010000327.1 coordinate 147, forward strand.
CTAATTATGTGGGCACAACAGTAGATTCTCTAACGAGTGAAAGAATAGAAGCTATTTGGAAAGATACAGAAGGTAAGAATCAAGTAATTCTTAAACAACAAGAGGATGAGTAGACTAAGTACGAAACACCTTTTAGGAATCAAAAACTTAAATGCTCAAGACTTAGAATTAATCTTCAGTACAGCGGACAATTTCAAAGAAGTAATTAATCGTCCAATCAAGAAAGTTCCCTCTTTAAGAGACATTACCATTGCCAATTTATTTTTTGAAAACTCTACGAGAACAAAGCTTTCATTTGAATTGGCTGAGAAAAGACTTTCAGCCGATGTGATTAACTTTTCGGCTTCTGCTTCTTCTGTAACCAAAGGGGAAACACTGATTGATACGGTAAACAATATTTTAGCTATGAAAGTGGATATGGTGGTGATGAGGCATCCCAATCCAGGAGCTCATATTTTCTTATCCAAACATATCAAAGCCAATATTGTAAATGCAGGAGATGGAGCACATGAACATCCCACCCAAGCTTTGCTTGATGCCTACAGTATTCGGGAAAAGTTAGGTGATGTTAAAGGAAAAAATATTGCGATTATTGGAGATATTTTACACTCTAGGGTGGCTTTATCAAATATCTATTGTCTGCAAAAATTGGGTGCAAAAGTCATGGTTTGTGGACCTCCTACTTTAATCCCGAAATACATTCACGCATTAGGTGTAAGTGTTAGCTATAAGTTAGAAGAAGCACTTGCTTGGGCAGATATTGCCATGATGTTGCGGATACAGCTCGAAAGGCAAGGTGGGGCAGCAGGTGTGAAATACTTTCCATCCTTAAGAGAATATCATAATTTGTATGGATTGACCACAGATCGCTTAAAAAAGGCTGGAAAATCACTTACGATAATGCATCCAGGTCCAATCAATCGGGGAGTAGAAATTTCATCAGAAGTCGCTGATTCCTCCGATTCAATTATTTTGAATCAAGTAGAAAATGGTGTTGCTATTCGAATGGCGATTTTATACCTACTTGCTTCATTAGAAGGTTTTGATAATTAAAATTTATATTTTTACCGCTCTTTCAAAATTCTAACATGAGTCCATCTAGTTATACGATTGAAAACAAAGACAATTTTATCTTAATCACCATTTTGGAGAGTAAGTTTACCGCTAAGGTTTCTCCAGATTTAAAAGCGGAATTAGCAATATTGAAAAGTCAATCGGTTAAGAATATAATTATTGATTTAGAAAAGGCCAATTATTGTGACTCATCAGGCTTAAGTGCTATTTTGGTAGCCAATCGAATCTGTAAGGAAGCAAACGGATGTATGGTCATTTGCAATTTGCAAAATGCCGTTGAAAAGCTGATTGAAATTTCTCAACTTGATAGTGTCATTACAATCACTCCAACATTAAATGAAGCAGTTGACTTCATTTTTATGGATGAGCTTGAAAAAGGTTTAGGCGATTTTGATGAAGAGCTGGATTAATGGCTTTTAAAGTCCTCATTCTTGGAAGTGGGTCTGCTTTGCCAACCTTACAAGCCAATCAAACCTCACAAGTTATTGAAATGGGAAATGAGCTTTTTCTCATGGATTGCGGTGAGGGGACTCAAATTGAGCTTAGAAGAAACAAAGTCAAAGTTCAGAAAATTGACCACATTTTTATCTCTCATTTACATGGGGATCATTTTTTTGGATTGGTAGGACTTATGTCAACCATGCACCTTTTAGGAAGAAAAAAAGAGTTACACATTCACGGACCAAAGGGGTTACAAGAAATCATAGAAATTCAATTTAGAAATGCTGGTAGTCATTTATCTTATGAAATGCAATTTCACTTGGTTGAAGCTGCCGGCGCTGTGGTTTTTGAAAATGATAAAGTAAAAATTTCAAGTCTGCCATTAAAGCATCGCATTCCTTGTTTTGGCTTTAAGTTTGAAGAAAAAGAGAAACCTAGGAAGCTTGTTCCAAAAGCTTTGGAAGAATATGCTATTCCTAATTATGCAAGACATGAATTAACCAAAGGAGAAGATTTTCGTTCAGAGGATGGGGTTGTGGTAAAAAACAACTTGCTGACTACCGATCCGGAAGCTCCTAAATCGTATGCTTATTGTTCAGATACTGCCTACAATGCGAAGCTAATTCCTTTTCTCAAAGAAGTTGATTTGTTGTATCATGAGTCTACTTTTTTAGAAAAAGATCGAAAAAGAGCAACGAAAACATTTCATTCTACGGCAAAAGATGCAGCTCAAGTAGCACTAGAAGCTGAAGCCAAAAAATTACTTCTTGGACACTTTTCAAATCGATATAAGTCAAAAGACGCTTTTTTGCAAGAAAGCAGACCGACTTTTAAGGAGAGCTATATTGCTGAAGAAGGAATGGAATACCTTGTTTAGGAAGGAGGGAATTAAGAATTATCTTTTTTAAAATCCAAACTAACAGAATTGATACAATAGCGTTGTCCTGTTGTATCTCTTGGACCGTCAGAGAAAACATGACCTAAATGTCCTCCACAATTAGAGCAAACCACTTCAGTCCGTATCATTCCGTGAGAAGTATCTAGAATCAATTCTACATTTCCTTGATCAACTACATCGTAAAAACTTGGCCATCCGCTTCCTGAATCAAACTTGGTGGAAGAGTCAAACAGCTCATTACCACAAGCAGCGCAGGTGTATTTTCCTTCTTCTTTATGGTCAAGGTATTTACCTGTAAAAGGTCTTTCGGTTCCTTTTTCAACTAAAATGCGGTACTGTTCATCAGTCAGTTTTGCCTTTATCTTGTCGTCCACGGTTTTTCTGATTTTGATTCTTGTGCTTACGCTTTGGGTAAAATTTCTTTTTGTTTCTGCTATTTCCTTTTTTAGTGGGAGGATTATAAGCAGGGCCTTCACCAATTTCAGGCGGATTAGGCAACTTTGGAACGTCCTTCTGAATTAATTGTTCAATTTTCTGAAAATCTCTTTGGCCACTTTGGTCAATA
>CAJXFJ010000328.1 GCA_913052515.1 uncultured Flavobacteriales bacterium
AAAAAGACAATCGTTTTAGGTGCCTCCACAAATCCGGATCGATATGCTTACAAAGCAGTTCATCGTTTGAAGGCAAGTGGACATGAGGTTATTCCTGTAGGAATCAAAAAGGGAAAAGTGGCGGATTTGGAAATTCAAACTGCCGATAAATATCATGAAGGAGTTGATACGATTACCTTATACATAGGGCCACAAAATCAACCCCCTTATTATGATTATTTGATTAATCATAAACCCAAACGAGTCATTTTTAATCCTGGTACCGCTAATCCTGAATTAGAAGAAAAGCTTAGAAAAGAAGGAATAGAGGTGGTAGATGCATGTACATTAGTAATGCTTTCTACCAACTTGTATTAATTCAAGTGAAACTTTTGTTGCAACCAACTTTCTTGTTCTTGAATTTTTTCCATCATCTGAATTTCGTGTAAAAGAAATTTATTGATCGCTTCATTTGAAGTCAGACTAATCAATTCTAGTTTAGATTCTAAGTTTAATTCAATTCTGTTAGCGATATAGAAGAGGTTTATACGTTCTGGATTAGAAATTTTCTTTCCAATACTTGCCATATAAGTAAAAAACCTATTTTTTAATTTTTCGCACGCTTTATTAGATAATTCATGCCTTTTACCTTTTACCGCTGAGTAGAGTTTGTTGGGAAAAAAATCAATGAATTGTTCAATTTCAATAGTCGTTATTCCCTGAACAATTAGGTCAACGGTGTCATCTGGATACTCATTAATCACTTTTTCAATAAATACTAGGGTACCCATTTTAGCTAATCCATTTTTTCCTTTATGAACTATTACAAATTCACCACCATCTTTACAATCTTGAAAAAGTTCTTTATAGCGTGGCTCAAAGAGATGTAAGGCCACACTTTCATTAGGTAAAATGACAATATTTAAGGGAAAAACTGGATACATTCAAATCTTACTTTACTATTTCTTAACGCTATGGATGAGTGAATTGTTCTAAAATGTTACTTTAATTTTTCAATATATCATAAGTGATTAAAGGCTTTAGCTAATTTTGCGCCATGACTGATAGACGAAGAAGGAAGACAAAGCGTTCCATTAAACAGAAAGGAAAAACATATTATCATTTTTATAAGCGAAATGGAGCCTATGACTTTTTGAAAAAGAATGTGCTAAAATTGGTTGTTGGTCTTGGTGGTTTAGCTTTGATACTTTACCTAGTTAAAGATTATTTGCCAGACTTAGATTATTATTTTGAGTTAATGACCATCAAGTTTAGGCCAATAACTATCTTGCTCATTTTTCTACTTTCTGAATCATTTCTTGGCTTAATTCCTCCTGACTTTTTTATTCTATGGGGTAAGCAGTTTCAAAATCCCTATGCGATGGTAGGTTTGTTAGCGGCCTTATCGTATGGTGGTGGTGTAATTTCTTACATCATTGGCGTATACATTGGAAAATTACCTAAAGTGCATAATTGGTTAGAGAGAAAGTTTCTTAACCATATTGATAATTTGAGAAAGTGGGGTGGAGTATTGATTGTATTTGCAGCACTATTTCCATTACCATTTTCCCCTGTTTGTGCAGCTGCAGGAATGGTTCGTTTTCCAGTAAAAACCTTTCTTCTTTTAGGCTTATTTCGCTTCCTACGCTTTTTTGGATATGCCTTAGTGTTGTTTAAAGTATTGTAAAATTATTTTGCTTTTAATCAGTATTGCTTATCTTTAAAGAGCCACCAAAACTTACAAACCATGAGTAAAGAAAGCTTTAAGAGTGCCATTCAAATGGCATATAGTAAACAGGTTGAATTGCAAAAAATTCAAAAGGAAACGGTAAAGCTTGTGAACGAATTGAAGAATCGTTCTAGAAGATACATGGAACAAGTTGCAGATATTGATCATGGATTTTCAAAGGACCCCAAAAAGAATGAAGAAATCATTCAAGAAAATGTGACCAAGCTGAATGAAAACATAAAAGCATTTAATCAGAATATTGGTGATCGAAGTAATTCGTTTGCTCATTTGCTACAAGAAATGCTAGAATTTGTAGATACAGCCATTGAAGCTTACGAGCAAGAAGAAGGACAATTAACTGATTTATTAAAATGCAGAAGGTCTTTGTTGTATTTAGATGTATTACTTAGAAAATTTAAATCTAAGATTAGTAGTTTGCAATTAATGAATAATGCACTGTTTGCATTTTCACAAGATATGAAAGACGTCAAGGAAGCCTATAAAAGCAATTTAATAAATGTGAGTACACTCATGACACAAGCACTAGAAGATTGTTGTGAGCGGGTAGAACGAATAGAGACTATAAACTAAAAAAGCGGCTTTTAGCCGCTTTTTTTATTCAATTTTAGGATAAACCTATCTCATTTCAGAAAACACCTTTGCTGCATTAAAAGCTTTTGCTTCTTTTCCATTTCTGATGATTTCAATGCTTTTAATTACATCACCTTTTTCAATTAAATCTACTGTACCTTGTCCTTCTACAACATAACCAAATACAGTGTGCTTACCATCTAACCATGGTGTATCTTTATGGGTAATAAAGAATTGAGAACCATTTGTGCCAGGTCCCGCATTTGCCATTGAAAGTGTACCTGCTCGGTTGTGTTTTAGGCTTGTATCAAATTCATCTTTAAATGAGTATCCAGGTCCACCTGCACCGCTACCTGTAGGGTCGCCACCTTGAATCATAAAGTCTTTAATCACTCTATGAAATTTTAATCCATCATAGTATGGCTCTCCTATTTTTTTATAATCATTCTCTTGTGTTCCTTCCGCCAAACTAACAAAATTTCCTACCGTACCTGGCGTAAGTTTATAATTTAGTTCTATTAGAATTGACCCTTTTGAAGTTTTAATTTTTGCAAAAACACCTTTCATTGTTTATTTTTTGTCAAAGATAACGATCAATTGCAGTTGACAATATTTAATTAGCAATATCACTCAAAAATTTTATTCTATACAAACGAATTTCTTCTTCTTCATAATCTCCATCAAAATAATCTATTGCAGCTTTAATTGAATCTGAATTGGATTCTATAAAATATTCATATAATTCTTCTATTTGATCGTCATCAAAAATGTCTTCAAGATAATAGTCAATATTTAGTTTAGTTCCAGAAAA
>CAJXFJ010000329.1 GCA_913052515.1 uncultured Flavobacteriales bacterium
TTTTTTAAATAGTAAACATTAGCAACTCCATTTTCAATTGCATTTATTTCTTTTTCAGATAATTCTGCAACTGTGCTAGAGTCTTTTCTTACGCCTTTCGAAGTTAAAAAACTGAGTAAAGTAGCTTGTAAATTTTGTCCTTTCAAATCTGTTCCATGAATATCCATATCACTTCTTTTTTCCCATGATGCCCAAACTTCTTTTAATTCGATAAATCTTGCTATGTATACTCCATTAATCTTTCTTTTATCTTCTAAATCATGGTGATAGGGATTGTTGCTTGGTGTTAGTTGATTTAAGTTTTCTTGATTGTAACTAGTTTCAATAGGAGATGTGAAATCATGGTAAACACTATAAATGTAGGTGCCACTAAATAAAGTTAAAGCAATGGAAATTGAAGTGTAGATTAAGGCTGAGGTATTGTTCTTTTTATTGCTTAAAAGTGTTTTCGATAGTATAACTAGGCTAACAAAAAGTAAGCTGATTAGACCTGTGTATAGCTCAAAGAGTACGATTGCAATTAAAAACCATAAAGCAAGTATGTGATAGGCCCAATTTAATCGAGAAGATAGCTTTCCAATTAAAATGATAAAGATGGCAAAACATAGATTTAAGCCATATCGAATGTGCGATATATTGATAGATAGCTCACGCTTTTCAAGAGTTGATATGCCTTCTGAGCCAACTAGCTTATTTAAGCTAAACAAAGTAATGATGAGAAGTGTAGCTAAGTACAAATTAGCAAGAACTCTCCACTCCATTTTGGACAAAGGCTTAGAAATTACAACAATTAATGGCAGAATGATTAATGGTAGCTTGTTTCTAATATCCTTCAGCCCATATTCTATATTAGTAGACCAAAGTAATCCTACAAAGTGAAGTATAATGAAGCCAGCCAGGACCCAAAGTATGGGTTGACTTTTCATGGCTTTCCATTTTTTTGAAAAATTTAATTCAAGAGCGGCATTGCAAAGTAGTATGATTTGCCCAATACTCATCATGGCATTAGACCAGGATAAGCCACACAAAATAAATGCTAAACCAAGCAGATAAATATTTCTGTGGTTTATATATGCAGACAGAAAAGTGTTCGAAAAAAGACGATCAATCAAGCCCAACGACAAGGGATTTATTTTTTAAACGTTCCAGCTAGAATTTCATTGTACTGATCTTTACTATTTAATAAATCTAAGGCTTTTTGAATATCATTGTCCTCTGAAAGTGATTGTACAATTCTTCCATTTTGGTAATAATATCTAGATACAATCTCATTTTCTAGAACTTGCGTGATTTCTTCTTGGAAATTTTTTAAATCTTCTTCTTTACTAGGAGTTAATTTACTCAATAGTGCTTCATATTCGGATTCAGCGGATTTGTAGTACTTTTCTTTTTGAGCTACTTTTTTAAGTTTCTCGAGTAGTTTTTCACTTTGAGTTTCGTAGTCGTACTCCTTGTCTGCAAGAAAAGAAACAAACTCATTATAACTATCATCTGATAAATTAAAGTCTTTTGCAGCTTCAATTTCTTTATGATTTAACTCATATTGAGTCGCATAATCAAATACTAAATATTGTCTCATTAGAGCTATTGAAAGTGGACTTAACAACTGATCTTCCGTTTCTATATCTGGTTTAATTCCTTTACCATCAAAAACTTCACGCTGATTCACCAAAGTTTTAAAAGAGTGTATCAAAGAATCCGGCACTTGTTGAGCTATACCATCTTGATTTTTGTTTGAATAATCTAATTTTTGAATACACCTACCACTAGGAATGTAATACTTAGCAACAGTCACTTTAAGTTGAGCATGATAGCTCAAAGGAACCGTTTGTTGTACAAGGCCCTTTCCAAAAGTTTGTTTACCTAAAATCACGGCTCGGTCATAATCTTGTAAAGTTCCGGCAACAATTTCTGAAGCTGAAGCAGAGCCTTCATTGACTAAAACTACTATTGGGATTTCAGTATCAATAGCTTCTTTAGTGGTTTTGTAAGTGGCATCCCATTCTTTTCTCTTTCCTCTGGTTTCTACAACTAATTTCCCTTTTGGAATTACCGTATTTACAATTTCAACTGCTTGTACAAGTAGGCCGCCACCGTTTCCCCTGAGGTCGAAAATCAATTTTTTCATTCCCTGATTTTCTTTTAAATCTTTAAAAGCACTAATAAACTCCTGTGATGCGGTTTGTGTAAAGCTAGTAAGTTTAATATAGCCCACTTCCTGGTCTAGCATTCCATAATACGGAACATCTTCAATTTTTATGTTTTCTCGTTCTAGAGTTTTGGTCAGAATCTCATTGCTACCTGCTCGCTTTACTTTAATTTTTACACTTGTTCCAGCTTGTCCTTTTAATACTTTGCTAATGTCTGAAGTTGTTTTTCCTTCTAATTCTTTACCATCAATACTAATAACTTCGTCACCTGCCTTAAGTCCTGCCTTGAATGCTGGAAAACCTTCATAAGGTTCAGAAATGTAAATTTTACCATCCTTCGAATGGATTAGTGAGCCAATACCTCCATATTGGCCAGTAGTCATAAACCGGAAATCCTCAATTTGTGATTCAGGAATGTAATTGGTGTATGGGTCTAAGGACTTTAACATCTCATCTATAGCCGTTTTCATTAACTCACCAGGTTGAGTTTCATCCACGTAATAGATATTTAATTCCTTAAATAAGGTACTGAAGATATCCAGATTCTTAGATAGCTCAAAGTAATTGTCGGCAAAGCCAAAAGAAAGGACAACGCTTAGGCCAATAAATATGCCTACTATAAACCCTTTAATTTTTTTCATCTTGTTTCTTTTTTGGTACAGGATCGTAGCCATGTCCACCCCATGGATGGCAAGAAAGAATTCTCTTTAGAGCAAGATAACCACCTTTGATAGGCCCATGAATTTTAAGTGCTTCAACGGTGTATTCTGAACAAGTTGGCATATATCTGCAATTTGCACCTAAAAGCGGTGAGAGCGTATATTGATATATGCGAACAAAGAAAATAAGTATTTTGCTTAATAAAGAGCTCAATCTACAGACTCCAATTCTTGTAAAAGTAATACAATTTTTTGCTCAATTTCTGAATAAGTTATGGCTTTTTTTTCTTTATTTAGAAA
>CAJXFJ010000330.1 GCA_913052515.1 uncultured Flavobacteriales bacterium
AGCCAACTTAAAATTAGATTACAGCGATGAACAAGTGATTCACTTTGGTTTAATACCTCGCTCTAATCGAAGCATCTTTGTGATTAATGAATTGCCTGACTTGCAAGCTCGTATTCAAGTGGCGCTTTTCAATATTTTGCAAGAAGGAGATATTCAAATTAGAGGTTTTCAATTGCGATTTCCCTTAGATATTCAATTTGTCTTTACGGCAAATCCGGAGGATTATACCAACAGAGGAAGTATAATAACTCCACTCAAAGATCGAATTCAGAGCCAAATCATGACTCACTATCCGAAATCAATTGCCATTGCTAAAAGTATTACAGAGCAAGAGGCAAAAGTTAGTGAATCGGTGAAAGAGCAAGTTTTAGTCCCTGAAATTATTAAAGATTTATTGGAGCAAATCGCGGTAGAAGCTCGTAAAAGTGAGTATGTAGATGAAAAATCAGGCGTTTCGGCTCGTCTTTCTATTTCGGCTTACGAAACCTTGTATAGCGCGGCTGAACGAAGAATGTTAAAAAATAATGAATCAAACACAACCGCAAGAGTTTCGGACTTGATAGCTGTAGTTCCTGCCATTATTGGGAAAATAGAGATGGTTTACGAAGGGGAGCAAGAAGGGGCTGTTAATGTTAGCTATGCATTAATAAGAAATGCAATTCGCTCAATGGCGGCCGTTTATTTTTCAGAATTGAGAGATTTGAAAAAGAAACCTGATGAACGTTATGAAAACTTTTACAAGAATATTATGAATTGGTTTTCAAACAATCGTATGGACTTAATGAACGATTCCACCCAAGAAATGTATCACAAACAACTTGATGGAATTCAAAGTTTAGGAGAATTGATTGAAACCAAGTTCACGAATCTGCCTGGTGAAGGAAAGTACTTAATGATGGAATTTCTTTTGCATGCTATGGCAGAGTACTCTTATTTAAGTAAAAGTCAATTAGAGCGAAGCTTTCAGTTTGGCGACTTATTGAGTTCGTATATAGGGTCTTAAGTGTTAATTAAAAAAGGAATTATGAATTATTTATGGATAACATTTGGTTTGCTTTTTAGTAGTTTCTCTTGTCAGTTAGAGAGTAATAAAAGTACTTTTCATTCAATTGAAACGATGCAAGAAGAAGGGTTAAAAACCGCCTATTTTGCGAGTGGTTGTTTCTGGTGTGTAGAGGCCGTTTTTCAGTCGGTAAAAGGAGTAAAGGATGCAGTTTCTGGTTATTCAGGTGGAGATATTAAAAACCCAACCTATGAACAAGTGAGTAGTGGAAGAACGAAGCATGCTGAGGCTGTAGCTGTAAAATATGATCCCACACAAATTGATTTCAAGACCTTAGTTAAGGTGTTTTTCGGCTCTCATGATCCTACAACTTTAAATCAACAAGGTCCTGATCGGGGTCCTCAGTATCGTTCCATTGCTTTTTACACCAATGCAAAAGAGAAAGAAATTATTGAGGCTTACTTGAAAGAGTTAGAAGAAAAGAATGCATATTCAAATCCGATTGTAACTGAAGTAGTAGCTTTTGAAAAGTTTTGGCCAGCTGAAGATTATCATCAAGAATACGAACGTTTACACCCTGAAAATAGCTATGTTCAATCTGTATCTATTCCTCGCTTAAACCGCTTTAAGTCAAAGTTCCCTGAACTTTTAAAAGATTCGCATTAAAGTTGATACAACTTTTTGAGAATCTTTTTACCACGATTTTGTAAACCCGCTTTATCGCTATAGGCCAAATTATCTTCAATTACAGGAATAAGTTCTTGTTTTAAATCAGGGTACTTCTGACAGATTCTGTAAAGAACCGTCATGCTAAATGCTTTTACGGCTACAGTCTCCTCAACGTCTGTTAAGTAACTTAAACAACAATCAAACAGTATAGACTCATAATCCTCAGGGATTAGACAAAATTGTAGAAATCGCACTGTGTTTCTTTTTACGGCAACATGTAATTCTTCTTTTTGGGTCAGGTTTTCAATTAGTACAGGAATATAAGGCTCAAACAAATTGGGCTGCAAATCAAAGCAAGCTGAAATGGCCATAGCTGCTCTTTGAGTTGTGCGATATTCATCTGCAAAAAACAATTTCAACAATTCTTCAAAACGCTTTTTGTCGTTGCCAATGTAAGTGGCTATTTTCAGTGTATTTGCCTTAGAATGTTCTAATAAAAGTTGTTCTCTTATATCCATTATCTGCTAAGAGCTTGAGCTTTTTGTAAATAAGGTGTGGCTAGATCATTTCTTCCCATATTTTGATAAGTTACACCAATCATTTGATAGTAACTAGGCTCAGTCGGTTTTAAAGCAGAAGCCTTTTTGAAATAAGTAATAGCAGAATTAAAATCGCCTAAAGTACCAAGTGTAGAGGCATAATTTGCTAAGGCATCTACATGGTTAGGATTGACTTGAATGGCTTTTTCAAAGCTTTGTTTGGCTTGCTGATATTGCTTTTGTTCAAAATACAAACTTCCCATGTTTGACCATGCATTTGATAATCCAGGATTGTATTTTACAGCTTGTTGATAATCATATAAAGCAGCCGAAAAATTTTTCAATCGATAAAATGCTAAACCTCTTTGGGCATAGGCCTCAGCATAAGATGGATAAATGGTTAAAGCCTGATTCAAAGCTAGAATTGACTCATTTAGAATTTCCTTTTTTTCAATTTCAGAATCGACTTCATTTGCTTTATGCTTCATTAAACCTAAGGCATAATAGTATTGACATCTTGCACTTGCAGAACAGTTTTTAACATCGGTAGAATACAAGGTGAAATTGTCTTTCCATGCCGCATTTCTATCTATTGTCTTGAAACCATAAACCAACCCAATTATGGCAGTAAGAATTAATGGTTTTGTTGCTGTTTTAAATGAAGAAAACTGAAGTTGCTTTTGAAATGGGTAAAGTATCCCAAAGGCTAATAAAAGACAAAAAGATAAGGAGGGAATAAAAAGTAATCGTTCTCCGAATGAAGTGCCAATTGTAAATGCCAAATTGGTATATAGCGAAATACTTACCAAGTAAAAACCGATGGTAAACGCTAAAATTTTATTTTTATTCCAAGTTTTAAAGAGTAAATAAATCAAACCTAAATAGATGATA
>CAJXFJ010000331.1 GCA_913052515.1 uncultured Flavobacteriales bacterium
TTTTTCTAATTCACTAACAACATCTTCTACTCTATCAAACTTCATATTAAGTTTAATCTTTTTGTTTGAGCGTCTTTTACGCTCTCCCATTATAGTGTCTTCATGCAAGCGATTTCTTGGAACCCAAGTTATTTGATCGGGTCCATTTTTTATATTATTTAAATTCTTAGTTAAAACTTTAGAAGTTGGTTTCTTAAATGATATAAAGATGCTTTCTAGGTGGTTCTTAGTTTTCGAACGTAAGCTATCTATTGGCTCTTTAAACTCATAGGCTGCTTGTTCTACAAAATGCTTTAAATCAAAGTTCGTTTGATTAATTCTCTCAAGCTCTTGAATTTCTTCGGGACTTAAAGCATCTCTTTCATATTGAAATATTTTATTGAGATTATTAAGCTTAAAAATCACCTTTTGGTCTGTAAGCGCGCAAATTAAGGCATCTACTGCATGATGTCGATGATCATCACGCTTACTCCAATCTATTATTTTTTCAATTTGTTTTATATTTCCTTCTTTATCCTTGATTGTTTTAGTTTCAACTTGACCAATGGCTCTATACTTGGGTAAGCCAAGTTCTTCTAAAACATGCTTTAGTCCCCATTCTGCTCTTAATAAATCTGTCACTTGTCCTGTTGTAGTTAAGGTTCTGGGACAAATTGTCTTGAGCATTTTAACTGTTTCCTTTGCGATATATTGAGAGTCTTTTTTCATTCTCTCTATGAAATCAGAAGGGATATCATCACCTGAACACAACAGATTATCAAACTTAGTTTGAGATATTTTTTGCTTTTTCGCGTTATAAAGCTCATTGACTTTATCAACGTAAGCTTCAAAGTCAGCTTCTGATTTATTCTTCATAAAATCATAAGCTGTTCTTTGCCCTTTATCTGAATTACATTTTTTATGGGATAAAATGTAATTATTCATTGCATTATTGAACGATCGAGACTTTGGTAAAATGTGCTCAATTTCAGCATTACCGTTCAGAAAGTCTGTATTTGTAATTGGATTGGAACAATACAAACATTGTTTATCAGTTTCCTGCCATAGCTTATATCTTTTTACATCTCTTCCATTCACTATATTAAAACCATATTCATCTTTTAGTCTTTCTCTAATTTTCTGATTTTCCTTTTTGTTCCTATTTATATTTGATGAAATGCGATTTCTTGCTCGAGCGCTATTTCTCAGTTCTCTTGCTAACTCTACCCTTATCTCATCAAATTTTCCATATTCATCAATTGCAAGGTTCACCATATTTACTACCTGGTTTAAAACTTGCTCAACAACCGGGTTTTTTAAGCTGTTAGGTTTTACTTGAGTTAATTTGTCAGCAATTGCTTCTGTATTCTTATACCCGCTGTGATCATATCCCACTTTATCACAAGCCTCACTATATTGTAAACCTTCTTCCATGTAAGGCAAAATCTTTTTTATTGCCCTACTCGAAAGTTTTCCAAAATCAGATTTGAAGTTTACTTCTGATGCGATTACAGTTGCTTCATCTTCTGTAAAACCAAACCTTTTTTGAAGAGTAGAAATGATACTTTCTTTATCGGGCAATGAATAGGATATGTGCCACAATTCATATAACCCACCTTTTTCATCATGCTGATGGTAATCAAAACTTAAAAGTGCGTCTATATTCTTAACCTTAGCTTTCTTTAACGCTTCTCTAATAATTTTTGCGGTTTTACTACCTTCTATTTCTTTAAAATTAAAATAGACTCTTTGATTACGTGAAAAACCAAAGAACTTCTTTATCTCAGAAATTGATAATAACCCTTTTGAATTCAATTTCTTGCCTTTTATCATTAGGTCAGCAAGCTCTTTCTTCTGCTCAAGATTTGGTTTTACAAGAGTTCCATCATCAAGCCTCCAATTCAAATCATTAAGTCTTTGCCAAATTCTAAAAAGCTCAAAAACAGGTGAACTTTTAGGAATTGATCGATGGAATTTTTCGAATTCACATTCAGAAACTAAGCCTTTAGCACTTTTCAAAGGTCTCTGATAATAGATGGTTTTATTTTTTATTTCATCATATAATGTTCCTCTAACTAGTTCTTCTTGAGATCCACCCGTAAGTAAATCTGGATAATATTCCTTTTGAGCTTCCCATATTCGATCAAATTCTTCAATATAACTAGACCTTAAATAAGTTCGCTCTCTTAAAACTATCTCATGTAAATTTTCAGATTCTTTTAATTCCTTATACAGCTTTTGTCCAATGGTTAAGTTCGCTCTTTCTGTTTCTAAATTTTCAATTGCCTTTTTATATTCAGTGGCATTTTCTTCATTATCAGCTTTTCGATTACTCAAAAAGCCCCTTCTCTGATTAAGATGAATTAGAACCCTACCTAATTCTTGTAACTCTAGTTTTTCTGAGATTGCTCTCGCTCTTAATTCATATAGCTTTTCTGCATTCAATTCAAACAGCGCTTTGTTCGGAAACATCTCATGCTTTTTTAAAATTCCATACAGTCTATCTCTGCGTAACTTAAAACGTTGGTTATTTCTTCTTATTCCTCTTTTAATCCTTCTTTCAAGATTCTTACTTGCTGTATTTCCACTATAAAACTTTCCATGAAAGTTTGGATCTTCTGGAATAACTCTTACTGCTAGTTTTTCAATATCCTTTCTCCCATTTTCATCTTCTATTACTATTGCCAAACCAACTGATGATACTCCAATGTCTAACCCTAAAATTCTTTTACTTGCCATTTCTATAATATTTTCTATTTTTGAGTCACAATTTGAAAGCGATTCACAATAAGGATTATTCCGTTGTGAAAACATTCATGGCGGGGGAACTCGCCTTTTTTATTTCAATCTTGTTCACTTTCAAATAAGCCAATTTTCTGTTTCAAATCCTATACTAGTTTATGAGTATTTTTTAATAAAAAAACCCAAATACTTCAAAAACATATTGATGGCTATGATTTAAAGTATTTGGGTCAAGAAAATAAAGGAAATGCACTGAAAATCAACTTTAAAGTACGCCTTTCCTTCTTAGTTAAAATGGAGTTTCTTTCCTAGACTTTCAACTCCATTTTAAAGTGTTCAATATCACATTCTAAAAACAACTCTCCTACTTTTTCAAAT
>CAJXFJ010000332.1 GCA_913052515.1 uncultured Flavobacteriales bacterium
TAAGTCAGTTTTGAAAGGAGCTTTTTTATAAGCTTCAAAATAACGATTCTCTGATTCAATTATTTCTTCAATCGTTTCAGGTAAATCAGCATAATAAGGTGGAATTAGGCCTGGTTTGAAATGCTTTCTTTTTTCTGCAAACTCTTTACCATACAAGCTTAGGTATTGAGAACTCAAAGGTCTTACACCAATTAATTTTAAATCTCCCTTCAATAAATTGTAAACCATAGGGATTTCATCAATCCAGAATTTCCTTGCCCATTTACCTAACATATTTACTCGATAATCTCGATCTAACTTCCCTCCTTTTGCTAGCTTATTCTGCTCATATACATATTCCTGTAAATACTCCGAATAAGCATACATGGTTCTGAATTTGTAAACCTGTATCATCTTACCCTTATACCCATTTCGTATCATTTTAAAAACCAATCCGTAGCTTTTTTCTTTTAAGCCAATAACGTTTTTCTTTTTCTTGGCAACTACATATGTTCTATTTTCAATTTCATGCACAGAATGAATCTCAAAACCACAATAAACTAATCTTCCAAGAATTTCAACCCGTGTTAATACTTGATTTCGACCAGCAGTTAAAAAAAAGTATACTTTCTTAAATATTGGCAATTTAGGAATTACTCTTTTCCCTAGGTAATCAAAAGTATAATACAGTTTATTAACCCCTTTTGGAAATTTTCGGAACAATCTAATTTTTCGCTGTTCTGCCGTTTCAAGACAAGACACAAGTACCCCATCTTTATCTAGATTAGAGTTTACAGATTCAAAAAATGGCACTAACTTTTGAATGCGATTTAAAAGTCGCAAATTGACTAAAAAGTCAATTCTTTGATTCTCTTTATTTCTATGAATACTTTGAATAGTAACAGCATTATCAACATCCACTATCATGGGATGGGCTAATTCCAATGAATTTTGAATTTGCTTTAGAATTTGATTGAATTCCTGATTCCCTCCTTGAATACTAACTAACTCTATACTAGAATCTTGAATACTTTTACTAGCGATTTCCATATTGCTGATGAAAGTAGAAAATAAATTTAGATTGAAATCATTTATTTCTTTAAAATCTGATTATCTAAAAATAAGTGATACCAAAAATCAGTGACATCTATGCAATCAATTAGCATTGCTTCTTTTCTTTTTTCCCATACTTCCGCTAAATTCGGTTCGATCAGAAGGTTTTTAATCCGATTGATTAACTGCTCAAATTCATTTGTTTTAAATCCATATGTTAATTGATACTTATGTTCTAATTCCTCTAAATACCCCAATTTACCGACAAAGTCATTAAACCTTAAGGAAGGTGTACCTAGAACCGCCGCTTCTGCGGCCATGGTTTGGCTATCACCAATATACATTTTGGCAAAATTCAATGCATGATGCATTTCTTGTACAGGTATTTGAATCCGATAGAGTTCTAAGGCTTTACTTAAAGGTCTTTCAGAGGTAATCCACACTTTTCCTTGCGGTTCTAAAATCTGAATTAATTGCAAGGCGCGTTCATCATTAATTCCTTCTACCCCGTTATCATGATGTGCATTTAAAGAAGAAAAACGTAAAATGAAGTAGTTCTCTTTTCCATCGAAAAGTTGTTTTACCATGCTTTTATCTGGTTGAAAATATTTTGGATGCAAATAAGCCAACTCTTGATAAGATGGATAATGAATGGTCTTATATTCATACTTCCCTGCTGAACATGAATCTGGTGCCAGATTGGTGGTGCAATATTTAATGCCATATTTAGCAAACAAAGGAACGGCCTCGGCATCGTCTTCATTAAGAATAATAGAAGGGATATTCAATAATTTTCCAATATGAGTAATTACTAAATCAGTTCCTATGGCCAAATCTGGTTTTTCCTTTCGCATCAGCTGAAACATTAATCGTTCCCGATTTAAAATTCGCTTTATTCGATCCCATTTCGAATTAGGTGAAGTTTCTTTGATATAGGTAATCTTATATTCTTGCTTTACTTCACTTACCAAGTCAAAAAGCACATCTTTTTCACGAACCACCCATAAAACGATATGTCCTTTTTCTTTTAAAAGTTTACTTACCCACTTTACATTATGGTAATGCGCCGGATGACCAATGTAGAATAAAAACTTCTTCATTATTCAGATTCTTTAATATGGAGAAACTCTTCTAAAGCCAAAAACATCCATGCTTGAGACCAACGTATGAAGGGTATTTTTATCGTGATCCAAGGATACTTTTTGTAGAAAAAAAACCCTTTTGATGAGCGCATATTTGTGACACTATATTCTAAAATAGATTGAGCTAATTCATACTGTTCATTTGATTTCCCCCAACGGCTAAAAGAAATAATACCTTGTGCTTGATTGTGAATTTCAACTGGCCATTGAGATGGGATTCGATAATACGAACGGCCTTCATGATTAAACTGCATTTTAGCATAAAAATCAGTTCCCTTTTTTATGGCTGTTTTAAATTCCGAGGCTACATCAGGAATGTAATGACAGACGTATGATAAGCTATCTAAAACATAGCCTTGGTGAAAGTCAATTTGTTTTCTCTCCATTCTGGTTTCAAGGTTAATGCTGTAATTCCAACAACCCGAATCCAATTGCTTACTTGCAACAAAACGACTACATGAAATGGCCAGTTCCTTGTATTTTTTTTCTTGAGTTTGAGTGTATAAAAAAGCAAAATGTTCTGCGCCTAACATGCTTGCATTATAGCAACAATCTGGCTCTACAGTGCTATAACTGATGCAAATTCCATTTTCGTCCTCAGATTTAGCTAAGTCCTTATCCATGAACTCGCCAATACTAATTAAAACCTCTAACGCTTTTGGTTTAGCTGTTAACTCATAATAAGCACGAATTCCTTTAGCAATAAAGCCACTTACCACAATGGTTGGTGAATAGGCAGGTAAAAGCTTGACTGAACTTGCCCAATCAAAATTATAGCCCCAACAATAACCACTAAATCCTTTGCTGTAATTATTTGTGAGCCAACTAAATAGCCAGTCTGCCCGTTCTAAGCAATCGGGGTTTTGTGTCCGTTTAAATCGTAAACAATAGGCTTGAAGCAACAAGCCCATAGCTTTA
>CAJXFJ010000333.1 GCA_913052515.1 uncultured Flavobacteriales bacterium
GTTTAAACCAAAACTTGCCCAAGTTGTTGGAGCTAAAGCAGAAGAAGTAACAGCCATGGGTGGCTTAACATCTAACCTCCATTTATTAATGGTTTCATTTTTTAGACCAAGTGGTAAAAAGACAAAAATATTATGCGAAGGAAAGGCCTTTCCTTCAGATCAATATGCTTTAGAAAGTCAGTTGAAATTTCATGGTTTAGATGTAGAAGAGAATTTAATAGAACTATTCCCAAGAGATGGAGAACACCATTTAAGAGAGGAAGACATTCTGAAAACAATTGAAGATCATGCCGATGAGTTAGCTTTGATTATGATTGGAGGGGTAAATTATTATACCGGACAAGTAATGCCAATGGAAAGCATTGCAAGGATGGCAAATGACAAAGGAATTATTGTTGGTTTTGATTGTGCACATGCTGCAGGAAATGTAAAAATGCAATTACACAATTGGGGGGTTGATTTTGCGGCTTGGTGCTCTTACAAATATTTAAATTCAGGGCCTGGAAGTACAGCTGGAATCTTTGTTCATGAAAAGCATGCGGAGGACGACAATTTACCTCGGTTTGCAGGTTGGTGGGGCACACCTCCTGAAGATCGTTTTTTAATGAAAAAAGGCTTTAAGGCCGATTATGGTGCAGATGGTTGGCAATTAAGTAATGCCCCAGTTTTAGCCATGGCGGTTCAAAATGCGTCTTTAGATATATACTTAGAAGCAGGACAGGAACGCTTGATTAAAAAGCAAAAAGAACTGACCGCTTATTTAAATTTTATACTATCTGACTTAAGTGATAAACATGAAAATGTAGAATTTGAAATTATTACTCCTAATGAAAGAGGATCTCAATTAAGCATTTTAACACATGGAAGCGGTAAAGAATTGTTTAATTATTTGTCGGAAAACGGTTTAGTTGCAGATTGGAGAGAACCCAATGTAATCCGTTTAGCTCCGGTTCCTTTATACAACTCATTTGAGGACGTTTATCAATTAGGCCAACTCATTGAAAAAGCACTAAACAATTAATTATGGAAAAGATTGCGATTGTAGGCGCAGGACTTATAGGCTCTTTACAAGCCATTTTTTTGGCTAAAAAAGGATATCAAGTTGATGTTTACGAAAGAAGAGATGATATGCGTAAGCATACTATGTCTGCCGGAAAATCAATAAACCTTGCCCTTTCAAACAGAGGCTGGAAAGCGCTTAAGGCCGTTGGCATTGACCAAGAAATTGAAGCCATTTCTATACCCATGTATGGAAGGATCATGCACGATGTGGAAGGCAATACAACTCATCAACCATATGGTAAGGAAGGAGAGGCAATCTATTCGGTAAGCCGAGGTGGCCTGAATTGCAAATTAATGGATTGTGCCGATAAGTTTGACTATGTCAATTTATACTTCAATATGAAATGTGAAGAAGTTGATTTAGAACAAAACATCATTCACTTTTTAGACACCACAAACAATAAAAAAACAGAAAAACAATATGATCGAATTTTTGCTACTGATGGTGCTTTTTCTGCAGTAAGACAAAGACTTCAAAAAACCGACCGATTTAACTATGAGCAAATGTATCTGCCTCATGGCTACAAGGAACTTAGTATTCCCGCAAATAAAGATGGCAGTCACCAAATTGAAAAAAATGCTTTACATATTTGGCCAAGAGGTGAGTTTATGCTCATCGCTTTAGCCAATGAAGATGGCAGTTTTACTTGTACCCTATTTTTCCCATTTGAAGGAGAAACTTCATTTGAAAGTTTGAAATCTGAATCTGATGTCCAAGAATTTTTCCAAAAAACATTTCCCGACGCTCTGGAATTAATGCCCAACTTGGTTGAAGAATACTTTGAAAACCCTACTTCTTCATTGGTTACTATTAAATGTTCGCCATGGAATTACCAGGACAAAGTATTGTTGATGGGCGACTCTGCTCATGCCATTGTTCCATTTTATGGTCAAGGTATGAATTCGGGCTTTGAAGACTGCACCGTATTTGACGAAATTTTTGAAGCAAATCATTCAAATTGGCTAAACACATTTCATGAATTCTCCAATAAAAGAAAAGCCGATGGTGATGCTATTGCAGAATTAGCTATTCAGAATTTTGTTGAGATGAGGGACAAAGTTGCAGACGAAAAATTTCTACTTCAAAAGAAAATTGAGAAGAAAATTTTTAGCAAACACCCTGATAAATGGATACCCTTATACTCTCAAGTAACATTTACACACATTCCATATTCTGAAGCTCTTGAGGCAGGCAAAAGACAACAAAAAATAATGGATAATATAATGGCTAAAAGCAACATAGAAAACTCATGGGATTCAGATGAGGTAGAAAAAGAAATACTTGCGTCACTTTAACGTTTGCTATTCATGAAAGGCCTCCTTTTCACAATTTTGATTTTCATTGGTAGTCTTACTTCCATACAAGCCCAATTGCCTGAGGATATTTTTCCACTGAATAGAAATTACTATTCCAACGGGTTTTATTTTACCCCTTCTTTAAATTATAATTTAAGTTGGGACAACACTTCTGAAAGCTACTCGAATCAAGATAGTGTTTATTCTTATCAATCTTCAGCAGAAGGTGATTTGGGATTTGGCATAGAATTAGGTCTTTTTCAATCTTTTGAAAGACCCATTTTCTTCCATTACATCGAAGGAGGATTGGCTTTCCGTCAATACTCTGGAAGCGCCAACCATGCTGGACAATTATTTATTAGTGATACGCTTAGAAATAGCTATCAGTCAGAAAACACCTTTACACATCAACATATAATTGCAACTTTTAGAGCAGCCCGAGCTGATCAATTAGGAAAGTATACCTTTTTACATTCTGCTATAGGCGTTCAAGCCAATTATCTTTTTTCGAATCAAGTTAAAAGAGAAACCGCTTACCCATACTCTTTTGAAGAATTTCCAAAAGATATATCTGCAAAAGCTCATTTGCAATTTGGTTTAGGAATACGCTTAACTGAGCTTGTTTTATTTGTTCCATCAGTTGAAATTCCTTTTTTAAACCTTTACCTTTTTGATGGTTTAGAGTCTCGATTTCCGGCATTTAGCAATTTACATCAGCCTATAAT
>CAJXFJ010000334.1 GCA_913052515.1 uncultured Flavobacteriales bacterium
TAGGTGAATGGATTAACTATTACAAAAGCGATGATTACAAAATTCAAGTTCAGGCAGAATATGGAAATTCTTATCGTTTTAGTCAAAAACAAGTTGATTTTACACAAGATATTGCCGCTACATATGAGGTAGTTTTTGAAGAGAAATCTGGAGAAACCTTTCCAGCCATTGGAATACTTAAGCAAAGTGGAAAGCAAGTTAGTGGCACTTTTGCAACAGAAACGGGAGATTATCGACACTTGGCCGGAGAAATCATTGATGATTCAATATACCTCTCCACCTTTGATGGTTCACATGCTTTTCTATTTGAGGCAGCAATAAAGGATAGTTTAATTGAAGGAACCTTTTGGAGTGGAAATCATTACCAAGCCAATTGGAAAGCAAAACGAAACCCTGATGCTAGTTTGCGAAACCCTGACTCGCTAACTTTTCTAAAAGAAGGCTATGATTCTTTTGATTTTTCTTTTCCTGATGTAAATGGAAATCTTGTTTCCTTTTCAGATGAAAAATTTCAAAATCAAGTAAGTATTATACAAATCATGGGGTCTTGGTGTCCCAATTGTTTAGATGAAACACGTTATTTAACTGAACTTCATGAAAAATACAAGCAATCTGGATTACAAATTGTTGCCTTAGCTTTTGAAAGAACAAGGTCTGAGGCTCAAGCCTTAAAAAATTTAGAAGCCTTACAAGTAAGAACCTCAGCTTCGTATCCTTTTTTACTTGCCGCTTGGAATAGAAAAACAAAAGCTGCTGAAATACTTCCGATGTTAAACCATGTTATGTCGTTTCCAACAGCCATTTTTATTGATAAAAAAGGAAAAGTTAGAAAAATACACACTGGTTTTTATGGACCAGGAACCGGTGAATACTATGAAAAGTTTACTTCAGAAACAGAAGCTTTTGTTAAACAGTTGCTTGACGAGTAATCTTCTTGTTTTAATCGACCTTCAACTGAATTCTTTCTTCAGAATTAGCCAATTGCCAAGCCGTTAAAAAAACCAATCGAGCTATTCGAGCGGTTTTGTCAAAATCTATTTTATCTACCGTATCGGTTTCTTTATGGTAGTCTTCATGAACTCCGCTGAAGTAAAAAATGACAGGCACGTTATTTTTTGCAAAGTTGTAATGGTCTGAGCGGTAGTAAAAACGATTTGGATCTTTTTCATCATTAAAGGTATAATCTAAATTGAATTGGGTATATGTACTATTCACCATTTCACTCACTTCATGTAAATCTTGACTTAACTTATCTGAGCCAATTAAATATACATAATTACTATCCTTTTTATGCGCTTCATCATACCGTCCAATCATATCAATATTCAGATTAGCAACTGTATTTTCCAAAGGAAAAATGGGATTGTTAGTATAGTATTTTGAGCCTAGTAGTCCTTTTTCTTCTCCTGATACTGGCAT
Source organism: uncultured Flavobacteriales bacterium (assembly GCA_913052515.1). The sequence goes on from CAJXFJ010000334.1 coordinate 1,420, forward strand.
AATTAGAATGCTTCTTTTAGGTCTAAATCCATTTTTAACCGCTTCTTGAAAAGCCTCTGCAATTTCAATTAAAGCCACCGTTCCAGTTCCATCATCATCTGCACCATTGTAAACCACAGAATCTTCTTTTCCTAAATGATCATAATGAGCTGTTAAAACAATAACTTCCTCTTTTTTTTCGGTTCCAGGAATAAAAGCAATAACATTTTCTCCAAATAAGGTATGCGTTGGTTTATTTATTGAAATTGTAAGGTCTGTAGTAAATCGATCTTTCTCTTTTATGCCCTTCTTTTTAATTTTATTCAAATCAATACCTCCAATATTCAATAATTGGTCAGTCATTTCATCCGTCATTTTTACGGTAAAAAATGAATCATTTGCTTCTTCCGCAAGCTTCATTTTAGGTTTAGTAAAATAGTGCTCATATTTTTCAAGCATAACTTTTACTTTAGAATCATTCACAAAAACACCAAGAGCCCCATTTTTTTTGCACCAATCAACTTTATCTCTCAATGCCCATTCTTTTTCAGTTTTTAGTTTAGAAGCTTGACCATCTAGCAGAAAAACAACTTTGTTTTGAACATCAATATTTGCATATGAATTGTAATTGTCTTCAGGAATTCCAAAACCAACAAAAACTAGCTCAGTATTCAATTCTCTATTATCAACTATAGCCGGATTAAATAAAAAATCTTTGTTCAATTGATATTCTACGTTTTCAATTTTAATTGTTAAACCTGTATTTTCTTGTTCAACTAATTCAAACCGTTGCTCATAATTCAAGTTTTTATAATCTTGAATACCAGCTCGTTTAAATTGATTTATTAAATACTTTTTGGCCATTTTCTGACCTTTTTTTCCAGTTGCCCTTCCTTCAAATTCATCCGATGCAATTATTCGTAAATGCTTACTAATGTCTTTTGATTGAATGGTTTGCGCAAATCTCCATGCAGTTGAATCAAATTCTTGTGCATATGAAAACGCAATGCTTAAAAAAGCAAATGAAAAAATAAATGACTTCATCTATCTAAATATTGATTTTATTAACTCTTCGTTCATGTCTTCCACCTTCAAATTCAGTTTCTAAAAAGGCTTTTACACAGTTTAAGGCCATTTCTTCAGAAATAAAACGAGCAGGAATTGATAGAACGTTTGCATTATTATGTTGTCTTGCTAGTTCAGCCAACTCTACATTCCAACAAAGCGCAGAACGTACATCTTTGTGCTTGTTTACTGTCATGTTAATTCCATTGCCACTTCCACAAATGGCAATTCCTAGATCACATTCATTTGTTGCAATACTTCTGGCAATCGGATGAGCTATATCCGGATAGTCACAACTTTCTTCACTTTGAGGTCCAAAATCAATAAATTCGTGATTAAGACTATTAATAAAGCTCTTTAATTTTTCTTTTAATTGATAACCTGCATGGTCGCCACCGATTGCAATTTTCATGATAAGATTTGTGTTAGTTTAATGTTAATATCTTAGTTTGTTTTGTTTACTGATTGCTTAAAACTTCTAAAATTTAAATTTTGCTAAACCAATTATTTTTAGAATTGATTATTGCAACGAAATTAAGCCTTATTTAAAGTCTAAATTTTAAGCCACTTCTTAATATTAAATCAACACTTATTTTACATAAATGAAACAAAAGTTTTA
>CAJXFJ010000335.1 GCA_913052515.1 uncultured Flavobacteriales bacterium
CTTTTTGCATGCCCAATTTTTGCATTACCTTTTCTGATTGATGATTCATTAGGGTGCAAGTAGAAATCAGTTGCTTTAGTTCTAATCTTTGAAAAGCAAATTTCAAGCATTGCTTGGCACCTTCAGTAGCAAAACCCTTGCCCCAAGCGCTCTTTTTTAACCGCCAGCCAATATCCACTTCTGGGGTATATTCCGATTCATAGCTTTGATAAGCTAAACCTATAAAACCAATCAATTCTCCGCTTTCTAAAATTTCAGTAGCGAAATAATTGAAGCCATGTTTTTTAAAGTGTTTCATTAACCTTTCTACAAAGTCTTCAGTTTCTTTATAACTAAGCGGTTTAGGAAAGTGTTGCATCACATCTGCATCGGTATTGATTTGAGCAAACGGCTCTATATCATCCACGGTCCAATTTCGAAAACCAAGTCGGTCGGAAGTAAAAAGGTATTCTTTTTTCAATGAATTGGAAATAGTGAAAGGCAAATTAAAGCACAATTTTAAAAGAACAATGAGTTGCTTTCAGATAAAAAAGGGAAGTGTGGCTGTCTCCCAAGATATGGGATTAGTTATTGTTGTAATTAGATTAATTCTCTAATTAAATTTTCTACGGAATTCCAAGGGTGACATTTCTGTTTTTCTCTTAAATAGCTTATTAAATGATGTTGGATACTCAAAGCCCAAATTATAGGCAATTTCACTAATTGACAGCTGACTGGTTGATAATTGCTCTTTAGCTTTTTCAATGAGTTTATTATGTATATGTTGTTGCGTGCTCATTCCGGTTAAAAATTTGAGCGAATTACTTAAATAGTTGGAAGAAATATTAAGCTCATTAGAAATTTGCTCAACTGTTGGTATTCCTGTTTTGTTTATACTATTACTCTTGAAATAGTTTGATAATAGGTTATCGACCTTTTCTAAAAGCTGGTGATTAGGTTTGTTTCGTGTAATAAATTGTCGTTCATAAAAACGTTCGGCATAATTTAATAGTAGTACGATTTGCGATATGATGATTTTTTGACTGAATTTATCAATGTTCAATTCATACTCTTGTTGAATTTTTCTCAAAATATCAATCATCATATTTTCCTCTTTTTCAGATAAAAATAGAGCTTCATGAATAGCGTAACCAAAAAAATCACAAGAGTTAATCTTCCTTGCTAGTGAAGTGTTCCATATAAAATCGGGATGAATGAATAACAACCAACCAGTTGGTTTTGATTCTGAATCCATACCAAGATTTGGGTTGTCGTTAAAACTAATAATTTGATTTGGTGAAATAAATGTCATAAGACCTTCATCAAAATCATACTCTCGTTGCCCATAGTAAATTTTATATGGCACATTTCGTTTTAATCCGATTGTATAATAGTCCTGAACTAGATTGAGCTTCTTCGATTCTTTTGAATATTTCACTTGACTATAATCGACTAAACTAATTAAGGGGTGTTGCGGTGCGGGAATATTCGCAAATTGATGATAATCACTAATTTTTGAGAAACGAAGTATTTGTGCCATATCGTTTTATTAAATAAGCATTCCGCCAGAAAGTTCTATTCTTTGCCCATTTATCCAAGCAGCTTTTTCAGAACATAGGAAGGCAACAGTTCCTCCAATGTCTTCAGGTTCTCCAACTCGCCCTAATGCAGTAATATTGGAAATAATGGTTCTTTTTTCTTCATTATCACGATTACTGCCTCCACCAAAATCTGTCGCGATAGCTCCAGGTGCAATTACATTAGCCGTTATTTTTCGAGATCCTAACTCTTTAGCTAAGTAGCGGGTAAAAACTTCTACTCCTCCTTTCATCATTGCATAAGCAGAAGAACCCGGAAAACTAAAGCGGGTCAGACCACTTGAAATATTAACAATCCTACCTCCGTAATTAAGGTATGGCAATGCTGATTGGGTTAAAAAAAATACACTTTTGAGGTGAATATTTACCATATCATCAAAGTCTGATGGCGTAGTTTCTTCAATGGGTTTGTTTAAGCCAGTACCTGCATTATTGATTAAGAAATCAAAGTTGGGGTTTTCATATTGTTTTTGAAGAAAAGTAGTAATTTCTTTTACTAAGTTTTTTCCTGACATAGGATTTGCAGCGTCAAATTGAAATGCTTTTGCTTTAGAACCTAGACTTTCAATTTCTGAAATAATTTCATTGGCTTTGGATTCATTTTTATGATAGGTAAATAATATATGAACTCCATCTTTTGCTAAGTTCAAAGCCATTTCTTTTCCTAAACCACGACTAGCTCCTGTGATTAATGCGATTTTATTACTCATGATTTTTTTAAATGTAAAATTGAGTGAAGTTATGTCTTAAAACTTTTCCATATCTAAGTTTAACTTTTCCACATCTGAATTTAGTCTTATGGAAATCATATACTGCCTGATGCCTGTAAGCTTAGGTTAAGCCTCTTATATAAAGTGAAAGCTGGTTTATTTAGGCAATTTCGAAATACTAAAAAAGGAAAGCGGCAAGCTCTTGCAGTTTTGCCGCGCGGGATAGTATTTGAACTAATCCAAATACTTCCTAAGTATGATACAAGTATAGTTGTTTTCGGCCTAGTAACTTTATTTTATACGCTATAAATCAGCTAATTGATATTATCATTTCTTTTGCTTAATGCTTAAAAGCTACACAATATGTTGTTCGATGCAAGCATTTTTAATTCATCCTAAGGATCCCATTAGAATAGCTATCTTGCCAAGGTCAATTTAAAATGTGGGAATGTTAGGTGTTATAGTAGTTTTCGGCCTCTGTTGGTTACTTCTTTGGTTGTTTAGTAAAGAACACATAACTGTTTTGGGAATTATCCCAAATGCTAGACGCTTAAAGGAGTTTTCTATAGGCTTAATTTTTATGGCTACATTTTGTGTAATCAATATATTAGGACAAGCATACTTTAAGGAAATTAGTTATGTTAGGAATCCTGAATATGGGTTTTGGGAAAGCTTGGATGGTATTTGGTGGACATTTAAAGCAGCTTTGTTCGAAGAGTTGATTTTTCGAGGAGCAATTTTATATCTGCTGATTAAAAGAATGGGAACTAATTGGGCGTGCTTGAT
>CAJXFJ010000336.1 GCA_913052515.1 uncultured Flavobacteriales bacterium
AATATGTACAGCTTCTTTTCTTATCATAATTAAATTTGCTAGAAACTTTTTTACCTTTCCAATCAAGACTACCTAAATACATTTCTTTCCCCCCAGAAAATTATTAAGGGCCTCTTCAGTATCAGTTACGGCTGGGGGCAACCAAGTGGACTCGAACTGCTGTTCCTGAAGACAAAACCGAAGAAACCCAAAAAGGGCTAGGTGCATTTGTCTTCTTATCGGTGTTCCTTGTTGCCATTGTTTTAATGGAACCTTGCAAAGTGTTCTCCCATTTAAAGGGGATTTGGAACTATTTCTAGTGGATTTGATTACGTTTTTAAGTACAGAGTGATATTTGCTACGCCATGTCGAATCTTTTACACATACTTTTTTTAATTACCTTGAATATCAAGAGATGATTGATATGAGAACTCCTTTCTCAGACATAAAACTATCAATTGTTGAAGGACTATAAAATGAACACTTTGACCGTTCTTTCGGTTATTCCTGTACCATCTCTAGACTGGGGATCGAGTACGAAGGTGGTTGCTCCAAACCCAAATCAAATCAAGATGTTAATAATCAGCAAGAATAAGAAACCTTCAAGCATGATGGGTTAATGGATAAGAATCTCTAACTATGGGAGAAGCAAAAAGGAGAAAGGAACTAGGCTTGCCTCCAAGAGAAAAACCAGTTGAGTTGAAGTTGCCTGTTCTTAATAAAGAAAATATCCAAAAAAAAGTTAGGTCTTTTTTATATAAAAATCCTATTGTTCCATTTGTTTTTTATGGTCTTGTTTTAGGAGGCCTTGGTTGGGGCGTATATAACCTTGTAAAAGGCTATCAATTGATCAATGCATAGAGCACCACCAATTATTCTGTGTTGTTTATGGAAAATTAATCAATTTGGGAATTATTGATAATTAACAATCGAAGTTAATTGGCTATAGATGTTTTATTTGTATAGTATTTCTGTTACAAGAGTACTTAGATGTAATGAAACTCAATTTTGCGAGTATGTTAAACAATTTCTATTTAAGACAAAGTAAGGAGTAAAAATAAGAGTTGATGTAATTTTTTTAAATGCCTCTAAATAATCCATTTCCTTATTCGGTGATGAATTACTGGAGAAAGGTATTCAAAAATCTTCAGTCGAAATTCAGTCAAAATAAAATCGCTTATTAGCTATGGATCCAATACAAGTCTTAGGCAAAAAGGATTTAAGAAGAGAGGTGCTAGTCAATTACGAAAATAAGGCAGGTCAATTGTTAGTTAAAAATAAACATGCTGTAGAGCGATATTTACGAGGTATGTCTAAAACTTCTAAAAAGTATTTTATTAATAGTAAAGATTGCCCAGTAAAGAATCACTTTATAGGGCTACCAAAGTGGAGTAGAGCAGATTCTGTAAAAGCATTTGATAGTGATCTGTGGTCTAAGCATCAAAAGGATTCTTTTGAGAAACCAGTTAAAGATTGGTTTAATGCACGAGTAAAGGATCTAATGGCTGGACATAACATTGACCTTATAGATGACATTGAGCATGTAAAAGGTAATGATGACTCTCATGGTTATTCACTGAAAAGTTATATTGAATATTTAGCTAAAAAGATTTAAGTTATTCTCGATCTTTCAACTGTTGAGGTGATACGGAATAAATACAGCTTTGATTTTGCTATGTTTTTGTAGGAGTCATAGCAACTAAAAAATTTATTTGATCGATTAATCCATGGTATGTTTGATTCTCTTTATTCGTATAACATAATTGATATTGACAATTACTTCCGTCTATGCCAGCGTGATTTTATATATTTCAATTGAAATTTGAAAATTTGTTTTGTGAAATCAAATGATCGATAATGCTCCTTATAAAAACAATCATCAATCCCTTATTTACTTCTCTCGACTTCTAGGTGATATTGTTAATGACAGAACAAATTGAAGTGTTTGGACAATTTGATTTCAGGAGAGAGGATTGTTCCGTTGAGTCTAAAGCAGGGGAAATCGGTCAGATGTCAATTAATAAAGAGCGAATAATAAATACATATGGTGGAGATCAATTAAATGCTGCTTTAGATGCAGTAAAGAACCAAAATAAATACGTGAGAGCTTTGGAGAATCAATCAAAGAAGTTTTATATAAGTAGAGATGATTGTCCAGTTAATAATTTTTGTGAGGAGTTAGCAGGGCCTAATAAAAGAGCTGAGGCAATAAAAATGTTTGATGCATTATTTTGGAGTTCTTGGGTTGCTTGTCACGAGATGCCAGTACAAGCAAAAAAATGGCTAGATGCGAGAGTTAAAGATTATAAAAGTGGAATTCATATGGACTTTATATGTGATTGTCGTAAATTTAGAGGCAATGATGCTGATAAGACTCAAGCAAGTGAGATGACACGAGCAGATTATCCATTTGATTGTCATGGATATACTCTTAAAAAATATATTGAACAAGAGGCTAATAAATCTAATTATTGATGTTCGAGTTTTTAATGATTTTTATGGACATTAAAAGATTTTTGCGCCGGCCTAGACTTTTTTGATTCAAGTGTAGAAACTTTCATATGATTCTTATTTGGCTTTGAGGGCATTCACTATCTGGTTAGAAGTTCACTAATCCGATTACCTCATACATTTTTACCGGCCTTCCATCATTTGTATGATTTGTTGTGGTTCTTGGGACTGAAAAGTCTTAATTGATGCCTATCTATGATCTTTTAGGGACAAATGTTAAGCCTTGAATTTCACCTGGTTTTTGATTTTTAAAAGGTGAACCTTGGGATATTTGCTTAAGTGAAGATGAAACTCTAAAAACAATTTTTTTATGTTGACGGGCCAACACTTTCACAATCTTGTACACTTTTTAAGTTGTAGAAGCGAATTTGGGTGAGATTTAATTTGTTAATAGTTCTTTTGTAAAAGGAATTGTCAGCTTTTGCCGTAGCAGCCTTACTAGCAGCAGTAGTAGTGGTGACAGGAGAAGAGATCGCCAACTCATAGGTTCATCTAATTCTCGAAAAACCCACATATGAACTGGCACGTATTTTTTTATTTATTTCTAATCTTAATGTATCTTTTTTATCTGCC
>CAJXFJ010000337.1 GCA_913052515.1 uncultured Flavobacteriales bacterium
AAAATCCCAGTGCTGCACCACCAATATGGGCAATGTGGCCACCTGAGTTTGAGTTAGACATACTTAACAAATCCACCACAAAAAAGAAAATGGCAATGTATTTTAGTTTAACACTGCCAATAAACATGAGTCTGATGCTAAAGTTGGGCACATGGGTTGCAATAGCTACTACAATAGCCATAACTGAAGCAGAAGCACCTAAAGCTTTAGAAGTAGGTAAGGCTAATTCAAAAACTGGAAAAACGTTGTAGAAAATAATATACAGTAAAGCTCCTGCAATACCACCGGCAATGTAAACCGTGTATAATTTCTTTTCACCTAAAAACTCCACAAACAATTGACCCAAAAAGTAAAGCCAAATCATGTTCATTAAAATGTGCCAAAAATCAAGATGCAAGAACATATAAGTGAGAATACTCCAAGGTCTTGTTATCATTCGGCCTAAGTCTGAAGGAACCGCTAACCATTGAGTGGCAAAGTAATCTGCAGATGCCGAAACATTCATCAACCAAAAGGGTAGAATTAGAAGATGAACAAGAATAAAGACAGCTAAATTGACATATATCAACTTGCTTAGCATGTTGTTATTCTTGAAGTTTAAATCAAATGAATTCTGATTATTTCCTAGCATAGGTCTAGTAATAAGTATTTGTATTGCTTTTCCAGTACTTAATTAGAATAAAGCCAAATAACATACCCCCTAGATGAGCAAAATGTGCCACATTGTCAGCAGGATTATTTGAAAGGCCTAAGTATAGTTCTAAGGCTCCATAAATCATTACAAAATATTTTGCTTTTAGAGGAATAGGGGGAATTAATAACATCAATTGAACATTTGGAAATAACATTCCAAACGCTAACAGTATACCAAAAACAGCACCCGAAGCACCTACTGTAGATGTATTGATGAGTGAGTTAATTTCTCTTGCAGTTGGGTCTACATAATTTTGACCCGATTGAATAATGCTTAAACCTTCGCGAAGTATTAACTCATAATCTTCAGGAGATATATTACCAATGATTGATAGAAGTCTTAGTTCAGTTACAAATAATTGAATTAAACCAGCACCTATTCCAGTTATCATATAATAAATAAGAAATTTTTTAGGTCCCCAGACTTGTTCTAGTATTTTGCCAAACATCCATAATGCAAACATGTTGAAGAAAAGGTGTGTAATTCCACCATGTAAAAACATATAAGTAACCAATTGATGAGGCATAAATAAGTCACTTTTCCAATGATGTAGTCCCAGCCAATCGCTTATGTTTATGCCTGATTGATAACCAACAAAAGTGGCTAAAAGCATGAGCCCGTTTATAATCAGTAGGTTTTTTACTACTTCTGGAATGTTACTTAAAGGGTTGGCTGAGCCGTAATTCATCTTCTTTTAAATTGCTTATCTAAATCTTCTAATGCATAAGTGATAATAATGGGCTTCCCATTAGGTAAATGGTAAGGCATTTCACACGCAAAAAGTTCATCAATTAATTGAGTCATTTCTTCTTCAGTTAAATGCTGACCGCTTTTTATACTCATACTTCGTGCCAACTTCTGCAGCATTTTTGCCCGAACTTCATTATTTAAATTACCTTGCTCATTTTTAAAATTTTCGAGTAGTTCTTCAATGAGTTTAGATGCAGATTGATCTTTTAATTCTACCGGTGCTCCTTGAATAACCAATTCATTGCCACTAAAAAAACTTAGCTCAAAGCCGATTTGTTCTAAATCGTTTTGAATAAGCTCTATCAGAGCTTTATCTTCACCATTTAAGTCTAACCTTTCTGGAAAAAGCAACTGCTGTGAATGACCTTTCTTTTGATTTAGCTTTTGTTCAAATCCTTCCCAAATTATTCGTTCATGTGCTCTTTGCTGGTCTATTAAAATAAAGCCGGATTTAATATGAGATAAGATATACTTGCGATGAAGTTGCATGACCTTTTTTTCTTGCAACCTTTCTTTTTCTGCAGAAATAGGCTGAACAGGAACATTACTTTGATTTTCATCAAGCTTCTGATCTGTATATAGCTTTTCCCAATTATGGTCTACTTGTTTGCGCTCTCTTTCAAACGGAAATTGAATATTACTTTGCTTGGTACTTTTCTCCTTTTCAAACGGATTGAATGTCGGATCAATCGTAATGTTTGGCATTCGAATGGCCTCTCCTTTTTTCAATTGGGGTAAATCAAAAGTGGATTCTCGTTCAAAATCTAATGAAGGGGCAACATTGAATTTCCCAAGTGCTTGTCTTACCGCAGTTCTAATTATGGTGTAGATAGCTCTTTCCTCTTCAAATTTAATCTCCGTTTTAGTAGGGTGAATGTTAATATCAATCTTAGCCGGATCAATTTCCATTTGAATGAAATAAGAAGGGAAATGCTCTTTGGGGAGTAATTCCTCAAATGCCATTTGAACGGCATGGTTGAGGTAAGCCGATTTAATAAAACGATGATTAACGAAGAAATACTGTTCTCCTCTTGTTTTTTTAGCAAATTCTGGTTTTCCTACAAAACCATTTAGGCTTACAATATCTGTTGATTCTACAACGGGTACTAAACGTTGGTTGTATTTTGGTCCAAAAATATTTACAATCCGTTGTCTAAAATTACCCTTTGGTAAACGGTATACTTCACTTTGATCATTATGCATACTCATAACCACTTCCGGATGAATCATAGAAACTCTCAAAAATTCTTCAATGATGTGTTTTGTTTCTACCGGATTGCTTTTTAGAAAGTTTCTGCGAGCTGGTATGTTGAAGAATAGATTCTTAACACTGATTTGAGTCCCTTTTGAAGTTTGGCAAAACTCTTGACTGATTACTTCACTTCCTTCTAAAATGAGATGAGTCCCTAAGTCCGCCTCGGGAGTTTTTGTTTTAATTTCCATTTGTGAAACCGCAGCAATTGAGGGGACTGCTTCTCCTCTAAATCCCATCGTTTTTAGGCAAAATAGGTCTTCAACCTTTTTGATTTTAGAAGTTGCGTGTCGTTCTAGACTCAATCTCGCATCGGTTTCACTCATGCCACACCCATTATCATTGACTTGAATAAGCGTCTTT
>CAJXFJ010000338.1 GCA_913052515.1 uncultured Flavobacteriales bacterium
TTTTTGGAACATTAATGTTTGCTTTTGGCTTTTTGCTTGCCTTATATATTGGAGCGGAAAAAGTATACTACTTAACTCAAGGTGTAAAAGCTAGATTAGTTACTGATATTCCACAATTTTACATTGGCTTAACCGCCATGCTCATGGGAGTTCAGCTCTTTTTAGCTGGATTTTTAGCCGAATTGGTTTCTAGAAATTCTCCAAATCGGAACAATTACAAAATAGAAAAGCGGATTTAATCTGCGTTTTGGTGGTTTTTCCAAATAACTAAGTCGGAAAAGCTAACTTCTTCAGTAGGTTGACGGTTACTCAAATTGACACTAAAAGAAGAAACGTATTTTTTTCCTTTGAAATTTCCGAATGGACTTAAGTCAAAATCTAGGTTTCCTGCATCTCCGGTAAAATCACTTCCTTGAAAAACTTTAAAACGAATTGAGGCTGTTTTTGGTTTGAATTCATTGTTCTGATCAAAGAATTCCATACTTAATTTAAATGGCTCATTCCATTCTGTACTAGCTGCAAATCCTAATTCGTCAAAAGAAAGCAATTGTCCTTTATTCCAGAGTTCAATTCTACAGTTACGATTATTGGTCTGACCGATAAAAATTTGATCTACTTTCGAATTTTCTTCAATATCAATTTGAAGTCCACTGAAGTTTTTTTCTTCTCGGTTCCATCGGCTATATTCCAATTCAACTTCACTTTTAAAAACTCCAGCTTTATCATTTACAGCTTCTAATTCATGAATTGCAATCGCTTCAATGGGTAGGTCTTTATGATAACAGCTTGGCTTTGGGTCTTTAAAGCTCAAAGCTAAAAAAGCATAGAACAAGCCAATTGCGGCAATAAAAAGTAATATAATTCGGCTAAACTTCTTCATGGTTGATTGGTTGGTAGAAATTAAGAATACTTAACAATATTACTTAAACAATATTGCCTTGGCATAGTTCGCCCAACTCAATTCTTTGGTTTTTTCGGCTACATTTTCGGCAGGCAATGGATTTTCAATAAAACGAAGCATTTGCTCTGCCATAGAGTCTATGTTATTTGCTTCTGCTAGATAGCCGTTAAAACCATCTTTTATCGTTTCTGGAAAATGACCTACTTTGGTTGCTAATATGGGAAGCTTAAAATTGTAGCTTAAGGATTCTATTCCGGAAGGAGTGGCATAGTCGTAGTATAATACAACTGCATTGCTTGCTTGAAAATACTTGTTGACGTCTTCGTTAGGGATAAATTCATTCACCACCATACTTTGATTTTCAAGACCTAACTTTTGGATTAGTTCAAGTGGGCGATATTCTCTTTCATCATCAGCTTTTTTCAAAAACAATTTCTTAGCCAAACCAAAAACTGCATTTTTTAATTTGGTGCTCAATTTTGAGTTGTCCAAGGTGGCCCAGAAGGATTCACCACAAATCAATAGACTCACATCGTCTCTTTGTTTTGCAACTTTTTCAAAAGCAGGAATCAAGTGATGCAAACCTTTGTATTTTCGAATAAATCCAAAGAAAAGAAAAACATGTTCTTTAAGTCCATGTTCCTTTTTAAAGGCCGCTACATCAAAACTATCATCCGCTTGAAATAAATCGTAAATAGGGTGGTAGAGCTTTATTATGGATTGTTCTCCTTTAACGCTTCTTTCACCGCTTTCTGTAATTTTAAAAGGTTTATCTGGGAAAGTTTCTTTTAACTCATCTGCTGTTTTATAAGCATGTACAATGTAATTGTCGGCATGAGCAATCCCGTACTTGGTAAACAACTGGTCTAGCTTAGAATTTTCCTTTTGTATGACAAAGTGTAAATCAAAAATGACTTCTAAATCATGTTGCTGTAACTTTTTGGCTAGCCAACCTAATGGCAGACCTTGAACAGCTATACTCCATTGAAAAATGACTTTTTCCGGTTTTAAGGAAAGTATGTATTTCAAAGTCGCTCTCCAACTAGCAGGATTGTTGTAGTTGGTGATGTATTTAACTTGAATGTCAGTTCCTTCTAGTAAATCCGTTTTACTGCTCTTATCTACAAACTCACGTGGAATAATTGCTGGATACTGCTGTGTCCAAGAAACGATATGAACCTCTGTATTTTCCTCTTTATCTAAGGCTTTAGCCAAAGAAGTGTTGTAATTAGAAATTCCTCCTTTAAACTTTGGTCCAGGACCAAAACAAACGATTTTGCGTTTGCTCATCTGCTTATTTGTTATTTTCTACTGCTTTCTCGTAAACTCTTCGCATTCCTTCTCGAATCGAAATTTTTGGTTCCCAACCTAAATTCTCTTTCACCCAGTCCATGTTGCAATAGCGAGAATGAACGCCAACTGGCTTATCCAATAAAGGTTTTATGGTTGGTTTGTATCCAGCAAAATCCGTAAAAATGTCAATAATTTCTAAAAAGCTTGTCAAGCGACCTTGGCCAATGTTAATAGCTCTGCCATCGGTGATTTTTTCCATGGCTAAAAGCGTACAGTCTAACACATCATCAATGTGCACAAAGTCTCTACCTTGTTTTCCACTTCCCCAAACCTCAAAAGGGTTTTCTTTATTTGCTGCTCTAGCTGCAATAGCAGGAATAGGGTAGGTTAAGTCTTGATCTTCACCATAACCTGAAAATGGCCTGATGCAAGTAACAGAAACACCATAATATTTTGCTGCAATGTGAGCTAAATATTCGCCGGTTAATTTCGACCAACCATAAGTCATATCAGGTTGTCCCATTTTGGCAAAATCAATATCACTTTCACTCAGTGCAATGGCATTGGTGTCGGTTTGTAAATCTACCGGATAAGCTGCTGAAGAGCTAGGGTAGAGTACTCTTGCTGGTTTATGTCTACAAATCCAATAAAAGAACTCGGCATCAATAGAAAGGTCTAAGGCGACCATCATAGGGTCTCCATCAATTTTTGCTCTGCCACCTACTATGGCTGCAAAGTGAAAAACATCATCGAATTTCTTAAAGTTTAAATTGAATTCATCCTGAAAGTAATTCTCATTTTTACTTAATTGATGTAAGGTGTTTCTAAAGTCATCTTT
>CAJXFJ010000339.1 GCA_913052515.1 uncultured Flavobacteriales bacterium
TACGGCATGTTGTTCAGCAATTCCGACATCAAATGCTCTTTCTGGCATCGCTTTCATCATAATATTTAATGAACTACCAGAAGGCATTGCCGGAGTTATCCCAACTATTTTATCATTTTTTTCCGCCAATTCTACAATGGAGTGCCCAAAAACGTCCTGGTATTTTGGTGGTTGAGGGTCTTTAGGAGTAACTTTTATGATTTCACCAGTGTCCTTGTTAAATAAGCCAGGTGCATGCCATTTGGTTTGATCTTCTTCTGCTAGTTTATAGCCTTTCCCTTTGGTAGTTAATATGTGTAAAATCTTAGGGCCTGGAATATCTTTTAAATCCTTAAGAACCTCTACAAGGTGAGTCACGTCATGACCATCAATTGGTCCAAAGTATCTAAAATTCAGAGATTCAAATAAGTTGCTTTGCTTTAACATAGCAGACTTTACTCCATGTTCTACTTTTTGAGCAATAGCTTGTGCATTAGGTCCAAATTTTGAGATTTTTCCCAACAAGGACCAAACTTCATCTTTTACTTTGTTGTAAGTATGTGATGTGGTAATGTCTGTCAAGTATTCTTTTAGAGCTCCTACATTAGGGTCTATTGACATGCAGTTGTCATTCAGCACTACTAGCATATTAGAATCTTCTACACCTCCATGATTAAGTCCTTCAAAAGCCAAACCGGCTGTCATGGCTCCATCACCAATTACAGCAACGTGTTGACGTTGTTTGTCATTTTGTAGTCTTGAACCCACAGCCATGCCTAAAGCCGCTGAAATTGAAGTAGAACTGTGACCTACACCAAATGTATCGTATTCACTTTCGCTTCTTTTTGGAAAGCCACTTATTCCTTTATATTTCCTATTGGTATGAAAAATTTTTCGTCTGCCTGTCAATATTTTATGGCCATAAGCTTGATGTCCTACATCCCAAACAATTTGATCTTCAGGTGTATTAAAAACATAATGCAAAGCAACGGAAAGTTCAACCACACCAAGACTTGCGCCAAAATGACCGCCTTTTACAGAAACTACATCAACAATGAAGTCTCTTAATTCTTTAGAAATTTGTGGAAGATCACTCGTTTGAAATTTTTCTCGAAGATCACTCGGAATTTCAATTTGTGAAAGTAGTTTACCGGCTTTAAAATCCATGCTTAAAAAATGCTTGACAAGAAAACAAATATAGTATTATTAAGTTCTTTACTTACTGAACATTGCAGGCTAAACGCTTAATAAGCTCGTTTATTTTTCCCTTCAAAATAGTAGATAAAACTTTTGTTTACCACTTTATTGCCACCGTGTGTTGGATAATCTCCTGTAAAGTACCAATCTCCTTTGTGGTTCGGGATTGCCGCGTGCAAGCCCTCAATGGTTTGGTAAATTATTTGAACTTCAGCTTGAATATTTTTTGGTGTTAATAATTCAGAAATTTTAGCTGATATCTCGTTAGCTGTAAATGGAGCATAGATTTCTTTCACAAAATTCCGAATCTGAGATTTTGGAAGGTTTTCTTGTGCTTTGCATTTCTTGTATACCTCTTTAATAACACTTTCTTTCCCATTTTCTTTCAAAAGAGCAATGGCTGCTTGAAAAGCAATAAAGTCGCCCAACTTAGCCATGTCAATACCATAGCAATCAGGATATCTAATTTGAGGAGCAGAAGAAACAATGATAATTTTTTTTGGACCTAAACGATCTAGAATTCGTAAGATACTCTGTTTAAGGGTCGTCCCCCTAACTATGGAGTCGTCAATAATTACAAGGTTATCCTTACCCGGAACAATGGTTCCATAGGTAATATCATAAACATGCGTCACCAAATCATCCCTGCTTTCATCTTGGGTGATGAATGTTCTTAGCTTAGCGTCTTTGATGGCTATTTTTTCAGCTCTTAATCTGATGTCAAGGATTTCGTTTAGCTTTTCATCTGTGATGTCTGAGCCTAACTTTTTTATTTTATCTTTTTTTACTTGATCTAAATACTTTTCTAAGCCGTTTACCATTCCATAAAAGGAGGTTTCAGCAGTATTTGGGATAAAAGAAAAAACGGAGTTTTTAAGATCGTTATCAATTCCTTTGAGCACTTCAGGACAAATGGATCTTCCGAGTTGCTTTCTTTCTTGATAAATATCCTGATCACTACCTCTTGAAAAGTAGATGCGTTCAAAAGAACAGGCTTTTTTCTCTAGAGGTTCTTTTATTTTTTTTATTTGAAGACTTGCATCTTTTTTGACAATAACTGCATGGCCAGGTTCAATCTCTTTTATGCTTTCTGCTGGTACATTAAAAGCAGTTTGAATGGCAGGCCTTTCTGAAGTTACTACCACGACTTCTTCATCTTCATAATAGAAGGCAGGTCGAATTCCTGAAGGATCTCTTAAAACAAAAGCATCTCCATGACCAATCATACCAGCCATAGCATAACCACCATCCCAATCTTCAGCTGCATTTCTTAAGATTCTATGCACCTTCATATTTTTAGAAATTAAGCCAGTAATTTCACTTTTTGCATAGCCTAACTGTTTGTATTTTTTATATAGCTTTTGATTTTCAACATCCAAAAAGTGACCAATTTTTTCAAGCACAGTAACCGTATCTGAGTTTTCTTTTGGATGTTGACCTAAATCAACTAATAGCCCAAATAATTCATCTACGTTAGTCAGGTTGAAGTTTCCAGCCACCACAAGATTTCTGGTCATCCAATTGTTTTGTCTTAAAAAAGGATGGCAGTTTTCTATACTATTTCTTCCAAACGTTCCATATCTTAAATGACCCAATAGTACTTCACCTGTAAAGGCTACATGCTCTTTCAGATAATCTACATCTTTTAAAAGCTCTGGGTTTTCGTCTTGAACTGCTTGTAATTTTTCATTGATTTTTCCAAAAATTTCTTTAATCGGTTGTTGGTCATTTGAACGAACACGGCTAATGTATCTTGAGCCAGGTTTTACATCTAGTTTAATGTTGGCAACGCCAGCTCCATCTTGACCTCTGTTATGTTGCTTTTCCATTAACAAATAAAGCT
>CAJXFJ010000340.1 GCA_913052515.1 uncultured Flavobacteriales bacterium
GATTGAAAATATTGTTTTTAGTGATATTCAAAATTTCCTGTAATTAAATTTAAAAGGTTGAGTTTATCATACTTTGCAAAATAGAAATTAAAGAAAGGAAGTAATGTGTTCAAAATTACCAAAGCTTACTAATCCGTATTACCTTTGACTTTAAATTGAATATATATGAGCCAATACGATCAACCGTCATTTGACCCTGCTAAATTGAGACCCTTTATTATCATAGGGGTTGTAGTAATTATACTTCTCGTTTTCTTTTCGAACATTTTTGTTCTTTTAGGACCAACAGAAAGAGGAGTAGTTTTTAAGAAAATAGTGAACAAAGGAATCGATAAAGATCATGTAAAAGGTTCGGGATACAATATTATTGCTCCATGGGATGAGCTGATTAAATTCGATATCTCAGAGCAACAAATCGAAGAAACTATGGATGTTCTATCTAAAGATGGTTTGTCGATTAGTTTAGATGTTTCTTTAAGGTACAAACCAGATCCTAGTCGAATTGGGTATTTGTATGAGTCATTTCAAATGGGCTACGTAGAAAGGTTGGTCCGTCCGGAGCTTCGGTCAGCAGTTAGAGAAATAGTTGGTCAGTATACACCTGAAGAATTATACGCTTCCAAACGACAAGAAATTGAAACAACAATTGAAGAAAATACTAGAGCTGTATTATCTGAAAACAATGTGATTTTAGAAGCTATGCTTTTTCGTTCGGTGAAGCTCCCTAAAACCATAAAAGAATCTATTGAAACGAAACTTGCGGCGGAGCAGGAAGCACAGAAATATGATTATTTAATAGAGAAGGAGAAAAAAGAAGCAGAAAGAAGAAGAATTGATGCAGAAGGAAAAGCCGCAGCGAACCGTATTTTAAGTGCCTCTATTACCGATAACATTTTACGTGAAAAAGGAATATCAGCTACGGAAGAGCTAGCTAAATCATCAAATTCTAAAATTGTAGTTATTGGTGGTGGCGATGATGGTTTACCATTAATTTTAAATGGGAATTAAATCAACAAAACTTTTTCTTTTTGGCTTAGTCTATCTTTTTTTAAGTGCGCTTCAAGCCCAAATGATTTCATTAGATACGACTAAGAGTGCTGAGCTTTTAGTAATAGAGCTTTTATTAGGAAATCAAAGTGATTTAATCATTGAAAATGTGCAATTTACTGGCAGTACTCAGTCTATTGGTGCATTTTACAACGATTGGCCTGAAGCATTGATTGATAGTGGCATTATTTTATCTACAGGAAATGTTTTTGATGCTCAGGGTCCAAATGATAAAATAGATGAAGGCAGTCGTACTTCGGCAAGAAGAGACATAAATCTTCAAGCTATCTCTACTGCTCCAACTACAGATGCAGCAGTACTTGAGTTCGATTTAATTGCCTTGAGAGACAGTTTAGAATTTGAATACATTTTTGCTTCTGAAGAATACCCAGAATATGTAAATAAAGGAGTAAATGACGTATTTGGCTTCTTTATTAAAGAGAATGGTTCAAAGTCTATTTATCCAAGAAATATTGCTCTTTTACCTGATGGTAGAACAACAGTTAGTATTGATAATGTAAACCACAGGAGAAACGAGCAGTACTTTTTGCCTTCTGATTTTTTACATGTTCATTCCAATGAGTTTTGGCAAAACCATAAGGCCATGGCCATGAGAGCTCAATTGTTTCAGTTTGATGGGTTTACCATTCCCTTAAAAGCTAAAGTTTTACTTAAAGAAGGAAGAAGTTATCATTTTAAAATAGCTATTGCCGATGTTGGGGATCGTATTTATGACTCGGCTGTTTTAATTAGAGCAAAATCTCTTTCATCAAAAGGAAAACGAATACCTCAAGCAGAGAAATTGGTGTCCGCGTACGTTAAAAAAGAGCTTAATAAGTGGGATAAGAAATACTTGGGTGAAGTAGATGATAAACTTCAATTCGATTTAAAAGTTCAGTTCAATACGAATGAAGCTATTATAAGAGAAGAGTCTTATAAGCAGTTGAACCAATTGGTTGACTTATTGAAAAAAATGGGAAGTCTTCAGGTGCTAATCATTGGACATACCGATGATGTTGGAAGCGATGAAGAAAATATGACTTTGTCCATTAATCGTGCTAAGGCAGTTCGAACGTTCTTAGTTCAAAATCAAATAAACCCAGAAAGACTCAGTATCAGTGGAAAAGGGGAGAGTAGCCCTCTTCAAAGTAATCTGGATGAAGCTTCAAGGTTTGAAAACAGAAGAGTAGAATTTCAATTGAAATTTTAATTGACAATGGTGTTAGCCATTCCTGTGAATACAGATTTCCACCAAAAATTAAAGATGGATTTGGTCTTATCTCTTTGAAAATCAATTGAACCATGTTTGAATTTGTCATTCATAGGATTGTTACGTCTAACTACTAATGCATTTACTAAACCTGTTCCCAATTTCGTAATTATTGCAGGTCTTTTTATATTTTGTCTGCTATGGAATTGGATCTTCATATTTTGATAATAAAAGTCTAAATCTCCTTTGGCTTCATTTTGATTTGCCGAAAAGTTGAAAATTAGCTGCTCGCATTGTCCACTTTTAAAATCAACAAAAACAATGGGTTTTAGTACTTCATTTAATGAAGTTAAGTCCATTTTTCCTAAGCTGCCTTTTAGTCTATGCGCTCCCAATTCACTTTTCAAATCAAATTGAACATGCGCTTTCAAATCACCTTCACCCATTAAATTTCCTCTTAGGTCTAGTATAGCGATGGGATTAGAGACCAACTTTGATTCTTTATTGGTCAAATTTGTTGCAGAAATGAGCACATCTGTAAAAAACACTTTACCTCTCTTTGGGCTATTTTTTACTTGTTCTGAGTAAGAAATATGTCCATTTTTAGCGATAAAACTATCTAAATTTAGGGTTACAGCTAAATTCATTAATGAATTATGCAAACCTGATTTGATTTCTTCATCAGATGGCTTTCGCTTGTCCATATGCGCTTGCACTTGATATTGATCTAATTCAACTATAAATACATTAAACGTATTTT
>CAJXFJ010000341.1 GCA_913052515.1 uncultured Flavobacteriales bacterium
TTACAAAGAAGATTTTGGTCAGTACTGCATTACTAAAAAAGGAAGCGAGCTTTTAAAAGCCATTATGTTTGATAAAGATTTGAGTAAAAGTCTAAGCTTAATCCAAAAAGACAAAGGGTTTTCTCAACTTGAGCTAGCAGAGCTATATTTAATCAATGGACTTTTTGAAGTTTATCACAAAAGAACAATTGAACAGGTAAGTGCAATTTCTATGCTTGATCAGATTACAAAAGCAGGGCAAAACGAAGAAAATAAAAGTATGGCTAAAGCCATTAAGCAAAAATTGAAATTTTTTGGCACCCAAGAATTAGCGCCCGAATTTAGTTTACTCAATAGTAAAAATGAAACGGTAAGTTTAAATGAACTCAAAGGAAAACCAATCTATTTGTCGTTTTGGGCCAATTGGTCTATTCCTAGTTTAAGAGAATTAAAAGTGATGAAAAAACTCCATGAAAAATATGGAAACGAAATTCACTTTGTAAGCATTAACTTGGATGAAGATCCAAAGGTGATGACTGATTTAAAAAGTAAAAATGACTACGAATGGCCATTCTTGCACTATGGAAACGATTATGAAATTCGAGAAAAATATCAAGTCAAAGCCGTTCCTTCATATTACCTAATCGACAAAAATGGCAAGCTAATTCAAGCATTTGCTCCCAATCCAGTTGAAGTAGAAAAAACCCTATACGATCTCAGTAAATAAACTATCTTTATCTTCATCTAAATTGAAGTTATGGAACAGTTTATCCCCAGTATTTTTCTACTTGTCTTTCTACTTTTCTTCTTAAAAGGAGTCTTTTTCGTTGTTAAACAACAAACATCTGCTGTTGTAGAGCGGTTTGGCAAATTCAGTAGTGTAAGAAGTTCAGGACTACAATTAAAAATTCCATTTATTGACCGCATAGTTGGTCGCATAAATTTAAAAGTGCAACAATTAGACGTTTTGGTTGAAACCAAAACCAAGGATGATGTTTTTGTTAGACTTAAAGTTTCAGTGCAATTTCAGGTAGTAAAAACCAAAGTTTATGATGCATTCTACAAATTAGAAAATTCATCAGCACAAATTACTTCTTATGTTTTTGATGTAGTAAGAGCGGAAGTTCCTAAGATGAAGTTGGATGATGTTTTTGTAAGAAAAGATGACATTGCCATTGCAGTAAAAGGGGAACTGAATGAAGCTATGCAAGAGTATGGATACGATATTATTAAAACTTTAGTAACTGATATTGACCCTGACGAGCAGGTTAAATCAGCCATGAACCGTATCAACGCTTCTGAAAGAGAAAAGGTAGCTGCAGAGTTTGAAGCAGAAGCTGAGCGAATTAAAATTGTAGCCAAAGCAAGTGCAGAAGCCGAAAGTAAAAGATTACAAGGTCAAGGTATTGCCGACCAAAGAAGAGAAATTGCCAGAGGACTTGAAGAAAGTGTAGAAGTGTTAAACAAAGTTGGCATTAACTCTCAAGAAGCATCTGCTTTAATTGTAGTAACGCAGCATTATGATACGCTACAATCATTGGGTGAAGAAACAGAAAGTAACCTAATTCTATTGCCAAATGCACCTCAAGCCGGAAGTGATATGCTAAATAATATGATTGCTTCTTTTACTGCTTCTAATCAAATTGGTGAAAAAATGAAGCAGCATAATAAGAGAAAGCAAGAAAACATAGACAATAAAGAAGAGGATTAAGCAAATTTTTCAGAAAGTAAGCTTCTTATTGAAGCATAAGTAGATTCAATAATTGAACTTTGTTTATTAGCACTTACCCAAGCTACTTCTTCAATATCTTCTTCTGTTTGAGGAGTTAATTTTCTGGTAAAAGTAGTTTTCATTTGAAACCAGTGGGTTTCTTTCAAAACAATATTCTCTTTCATAACGTACATATGAAAAGTAGAAGGCAATGCTTGATTTATGGTTAAGTCTTGGATTCCGCACTCCTCTTCAACTTCACGAATAGCAGCATCTTCAATTGTTTCTCCCTTTTCAACTTTCCCCTTCGGCAAGTCCCATTTTCCAAGTCGTTTGATCCAAAGCACTTCATTATTCTCATTAAAAACTAAGCCACCAGCAGCATGAATTACTTGAAAACAATCGATAAAAGCTGAAAAAGATTCTTGCACATTTTCCAACTGAAAATGCACATGCATCGTACTAGACTCCCTAAATAACCAATCTACAATTGAACGATAAATTTCCTCATGGGGAGCTTTTATGAACAGAAATGTCTGCGATTGTTCATATGTTTCGTCGAAATCACCGAAAGTAAGTAGGTGGTCGTTTACAAAAACTTGATAATTTTGCATGTATGCAAGTTAATAATGATATAGCTTTAAAAGTAGCTGAATTTCTACTACAAATTAAAGCGATTAAACTCAATAAGAAAGAGCCTTTTCAATGGGCGTCTGGTTGGAATTCACCCATTTATTGTGACAACCGTAAAACGCTTTCTTATCCTAAAGTTAGAACATTTATACGTCAAAAATATGCCGAAGTTATTCAAGAAAATTTCGGACAAGTAGATGTTATTGCAGGAGTTGCTACCGGAGGAATTGCTCAAGGGGCACTTGTAGCTCAAGAATTAGAACTGCCATTTATTTATGTTCGTTCTTCTGCTAAAGGTCATGGATTGCAAAATTTGATAGAAGGAGAAGTTGAGCCTGGACAGCGAGTAGTTGTGATTGAAGACTTAATCTCTACAGGGATGAGTAGTTTAAATGCGGTTCAAGCTTTAAGAGACAAAGGATGTCATGTAGTGGGCATGGTTGCTATTTTTAGCTATGGCTTTCAAGTGGCAAAAACTAATTTTCAAAAATATCAATGTCCACTTTATACTTTAAGTGATTATGACTCCTTGATTGAGGTGGCCGTTGAAGGAAAATACATCAACTTTGAAGATATTGAATCTTTAAAAAGTTGGAGAGAAGACCCTGCTAATTGGAACGTATACGTATGACAACAATAGAAACTAAAAAAGAAGTATCCACTTCAAGCCCAC
>CAJXFJ010000342.1 GCA_913052515.1 uncultured Flavobacteriales bacterium
TAGATTTTTATATTTTATCTCTTCTACATTCTCCAAAGTTGTGTAAGCATCTAAAAGTTCATTTGGAATTTCTTCTTCAAAAGCACCCAATTGAATATAGTACTGAACCTCTCCAACAATACCTGCTCTTAAGTTAATGTTTCTATAACTTATTAACTCGTTACTATACTTTCGTTCATCATTTACGTTTACAATAAAAGCATCGGCATATCCTTTATCTCTTAACGATTTTAATAAACTCTCGGCTTGAGAATAATAAGAAAAATGCCCCACCACATATCTAATGAGCCCCTTATTATCAACAAATACATCAACATTTTTTATATTCCCAAAACTGCTAATAGGGCTAGGATTTATATTGCTACCAATTTGTACTCCGTATAAAGGAGCATTTGTGGTGTACTCTAACTTTTGAATTAACATACCTCGTTCAGCAAGCGCTGCAGAGTCAAGGATTTTTTCTTCTTCTACAACAAATTCACTCGGATTATACCCACTAGGTGCTTCTACCATTTGATTCCAATTTCGAGTATCTTCATCTGGCACAAAGGGGCACTTTTGTAAATGGCGATCTGCTTCTGCTATAAAGTAATCATCCACTTTTCCTTTGTACTTTTTAAACTCTTGATTAGCCTGGTTTGCTAAAGCACATTGGTCATTTTCTACATATGCAATGGTAAGATAGTAATACACATGAAGTGGCGCCCCAGTTTCTTGAAAACTACCCACTTTGTATGCCATATTTACATTTTGAACTGCCTTTTTTAAATGAAATAAGGCCTCGTTTTGATGCCCACTTAATTCGGTATAAGCCGCACCCATTAAAAAATTTATATTCGCATTTGCTGAATCTTCTGCATAAATGTATCTCAATGCATCTATAGCCGGCTCAACTTCTCTTTGTGCCAACAAAGCCCTAGCTTGATCAAATTGAAACTCTAAATTCTCTTGTCCAAACAAAGAAGAAAATCCGATAAATAATAAAGCAATAAAAAGTTTTTTCATTTCTATGGGTTTAACTCAAAAGCATGTTGTAATGAAATTTTCTTGCCACGATTGACTGCTATTACAAAAGCATCATTAATTCCTAATCTTTTTAATTTTTCTTGATGCTTTTTTGCTTCTGTATAAGTAGAAAATTGACCAGAAGTCAAATAGGTATATATCTCTCCCTCTAATACTTTAACATCTTCTAAATCAATATACATTCCTGCAAACTGATCCGGCATTTGTTCTTTAAATGCGCCAAGTTGTACACAATATTCAATTTCTAAATTTGATCCAGCTCTTATGTTCACATTATTTACACTAACCACTTCCTCTTTATACTTCATTTTGTCGTTAACATTAACAATAAAAGCATCATTATATCCCTTTTTTTGTAGTGCTCTCAAAAGAGACATTGCCTGTGAGTGAATAGAGAAATGACCAACAACATACCTAATAAAGCCATCATGATCTAAAAAAGCATCCACATTTTTAATGGGTCTAAATCGATAAACTGGTACGACTTCTTTAAAAGCTCCTAACTGAACTCCGTAAAGTGGTTGGTTTGTTGAATACTCAACATTTTTAGTAACTATTTCTTTAGTTTCTTCAACTTCATCATAGATAAGAGTTTCTATCGGCTTTTCTTCTTTTTCTACTTCTTCACTTAAAAAATCCAACTTTTCTATACTATTCGTTTTTTTCGGAGTTGAAGTATATGGAACAAAATCAGGAAATTCAGGAAGTTCTACTATCGTCACTTCGCTTTTGGATTTATAACATTGTTTAATCCATTTTTCTGACTCCTCTATATAAAATTTATCCTCATGAGGATAAATTTCTAGAAACTTTTTTCTTGCCATTTCCGCTTCATCACATTTTTGTTGCTGAGCATAAGCTACAGATAGGTAATAAAAAACATAAATGGGAGACCTTTCTTCTTCTAAACTATTTGGATCATATTCTAAGGAAGCTTTTTCAGAAGCACTTAAAAGTAAGTCAATTGCAAGTGGGTTTACAATCTGTGCTTCTACATAACAAACCCCAATCAAATAGTCTAGATTCGAATTTGAATTGTGGCTTTCTTTCAAGTACTCTAAGTAAGGTAAAGCTTGTAAAATTCTTTTATGAGAAAGGTGCTGTTTAGCAATATTGAAGTTCTTCTGAAAATCACTTTCAATTGTACCATTTTCAGCATAGGAAAACGACACTATTAAAACCATTAAAAGTGAATACAATACCCTCATTTCCTCAAAAATACGTTGAGGTAGTCAGCGGTTTGTTTTATTTTATATTTTGTTTTAACACTTTCGTTGTTCAAAAACTAAATACTAATATCAATAACCCGTAGTCTCCATTTTTTATTCAACCTATACCTTCTTGTTCCTAGCTTGTAGAATAAAGCACTTGAGATTAGAAAGGATGAAGTAACTACTAAGTTTCCATTTCTGATTATTGGGTATTCCTGATTAATTGTTCTATTAAAGGCGTCCACTGAAAAAAACAACAAACCTGCTTGTGCAGCTACATTCGACATAGATCTCCAAGTTGCTCCACGCTGAGTTTTAAATACATAATCGATATCTTCAATCAACACTGTCTCCTTATTTAGCTGCAACGAACTATCATTAATTCTCACAAGTAAATCATTAAAATAAAGACCAGATTTTGTAACAAAACTCATGTGATCTCCAACAACATATTTAATTCGTTTAGCTATATGCCTATTTTCCAACCATAAAATTTTCTGAGCTGTTGAAAACTTAGTAGACAAAATAGAAACCAGAATAATAGTAAGCCGTATTCCTTTCACTTTGCAATGGGTCACTTAAAAAATTAGTCTAATAATTTACGGGTCTAGTCGAAATTTAAGAATAAAAAACAATACTTCGCTTACCTTTAAAAACTGTAGAAGAAATTGAGTTTATGATACTGGAGAAGTTTGAGAAAATAAAGAGGCTATCGGAGCAATATATTCAAGA
>CAJXFJ010000343.1 GCA_913052515.1 uncultured Flavobacteriales bacterium
CAAGCATATAGGGGTAGCGCTAAAGAAGCCATTGAAAGCAATCAAATAATCGTGATTGAGCCACATAGTTCATTTTCAATAAAAACTTCCTATGATTTGCTTGGTGAAACCTTGTCTATTATTGACAAGAATAATTTAGATATTCAGCAAAACCATAAAAATGAATTTGTTGAAATAAAAGTAGTTTGTGAAGAAAAAGACCTTGATAAAACTAAAGCGTTATTTGATCGACTAAATGTTGAAATCCATTAAGCTCGTTCTGCAAGCTCCATCCATCTCAAGGTCTTCTCATCTATTAAATCAACTAAATCTCCCAACTCTTCTGAGCGTTTCATCAATTCGTCAGATGTCAACTCTGAATCAGATAAAGAAGCTGTGAGCTCATTTCGCTTGGTTTCAAGTTTCTCTATTTCTTGCTCTAACTTGTTAAACTCTCTTCGCTCCATATAACCCAACTTTTCTGCTTGCTTAGCTTTTTTAGGCTTTTCCTTTACACTCTTTTCTGAGGAAGTCTGATTTGCGTTAAGGCTTTCACTCTTGATTTTTTCAATTAAAGCACTATATGAACCTGGAAAATCTTTAATTAAACCATCGCCTTTAAAATGAAAAGTATGCTCAGTAACTCGATCCATGAAAGCTCGATCATGCGACACAACAATTAAACAACCTTGAAACTCCGTTAAAAACTGCTCGAGAATTCCAATGGTTTTAATATCTAAATCATTGGTAGGCTCATCTAAAATTAAAAAGTTTGGATTAGCCATTAATAAAGTAAGCAGGTATAGTCGCTTTTTCTCTCCTCCACTTAATTTAGAAACGTAATTATATTGTTGTTTAGGAGGAAATAGGAAACGTTCTAGCAATTGCGAAGCAGTAATTTTTCTTCCCTTTTCAAGTGGAATCACTTCTGCAATTTCTTTAACTACCTCTATAATTCGTTTATCCTCTTTTAATTGAATCCCTTTTTGGGTATAATATCCAAACCGAACCGTTTCACCATGAACCACTTTTCCTCCATCTACCTCTTCTTTGCCTAAGATCAAGTTTAGAAAAGTAGTTTTCCCCACCCCGTTCTTTCCCGCTATTCCAAGTCGATCACCTTTAATAAATGTATAAGAAAAGTCATCTACTATTTTGAGATCTCCATAACTTTTTCGCAAATGGTGCAGCTCAAGTATCTTTCCTCCTAAACGCTCCGATTTTATAGAAAGCTGGAGCTCGTCTTTCTTTGTACTTTGCTTCGCCTTTTTTTCGGTTTCGTAAAATTGATCAATCCTCGATTTTGCTTTAGTACCTCTTGCCTTGGGCATTTTGCGCATCCATTCAATCTCTTTTCGATACAGATTCTTGGCTTTTGAAATTTCAGCAGCTTGGGTTTCTTCTCGTTCAGCTTTCTTCTCTAAAAAGTATTCATAATCTCCATCATATCGATATGCTCTACCCATATCTAGCTCAAGAATTTGGTTGCAAACACGATTCAAAAAATATCGGTCGTGAGTAACCATAAATAGCGTTACATTCTCCTTAGAAAAATATTCTTCTAACCATTCTATCATAGATATATCCAAATGGTTGGTTGGTTCATCTAGAATAAAAAAGTCAGGTTCATCTACAATCAATTTAATTAAGGCAAGTCGCTTTTTCTGTCCTCCTGAGAGTTGACTTACTTTTTGATTTGAATTCAGATTACCCATTTCAAAAACGGATAAAAGCTTTTCAATTTTTGCTTCATAATCCCATGCCTTTGTAGCATCCATCTGATTCAATGCCTTTTGCATTTGATCTTGATTTTCGGGATTTTTTAAAGCAATTTGATATGCTTCAATGGCATTTGAGAGTTCATTACCCGCTTGATAAAACAGTTCCTTTATCGTGATGCCTTCATCAAAATCATGATGCTGTTTTAGGTAAGCAATAGATATATTGCTTCGAAAAGTAATTTCTCCTGAATCTGGCAATAAATCATTATTCAGGAGCTGCAATAAAGTTGTTTTACCTTCTCCATTTTTGGCAACTAAAGCCATTTTTTGGCCTTGTTCTAAACCAAAACTAACATCTTCAAATAATACCCGTTCACCAAAGCGCTTAGTAACCTTTTCTACCGACAATAAATTCATGCTATTGCCTAATTCTGCTTAAACCTTGGGCAGCCATATCGTAATCAGGTTGTATTTCTAATGACTTTCTGTAATCTTTTTCGGCATTGGAAATATCACCTAACAATTCAAATGAATAACCTCTGTTGTAATAGGCTTGAAAGTAATTTGGGTCTGCTTCAATCGCATCAGTAAAGTGAAGTGTTGCTTGTCTGTACAACTGCAAATAATACATATGAACATAGCCCAAATTGTAATGCGCTTCTCTAAAGTCAGGATGATGTTCTAGCACCTCATGATAGGTTGCCATAGCTTCATTATACATTTCATGCTCTTGCATAAACATAGCTTTACCATACATTGCTTCTTTATGAAAAGGTTTTACCTCAAGCGCATTGTTATAGTAATCAATGGCTATAGGATCTCCTTTTAAACTGTTTAGCATCCCTAATTGCATGTAGGCTTCAAAATGTTCAGGATTTTGCTCAACAGTAGTTTGGAAACTACTAATGGCACGACTAGTATCTCCCATTTCTAAAAAGTTGAACCCTTTTAAAAAATATGCTTGTGCATTAAATTTATCATACTTAATTGCTAAATCTGCATTCTGCAAAGATCTTTTATTGTTTTTCCCAATAAGAAATAACTCACCCAACTTCAAGTAGACTTCAGATGATTCAGGATTTAAATTTCTAGCTTGATTTAAATATGATAAACTTATTTGTAAATCTCCCCTTCTCAGATGAAAATCACCATAAGCAACAAGCAAATCAACATTGTTAGAGTCAAGCATGTATGCTCTTTGCATATCTTCAAACGCATAATCTAATTGACCGAAACGTTCATAAATACTTGATCTTTTAA
>CAJXFJ010000344.1 GCA_913052515.1 uncultured Flavobacteriales bacterium
CATAGAGAAAATAATTTTTTCATCTGTTAGCTAATATGTAATTAGAAAATTTAAAATTGAATGTTGATTTGAATTCATGATGAACTCAAATCAGCTAGAAATAGCTAACAATACTTGGGTGGTGGGGAGTTTGGTTTTGTATAACGATTAACCAAAAACGCATGATAGAAAAATTTCTTTGTTGATTGCTGCTCAATTTCGTTGAAGTTGACCAAACCTATATCTTGAAAATACAAGCTTTTAAATACTTTTAATAACTGTTGTTCTTTCTCTTGTTTTTCTTGACTTTGGTTGAAAATTCGATGAGTTAGCGCCCACACTTTTTTATTCAGTTTGGTTTCTTCAAAATCCCACCAACAGTAAAAAGTTAAAGTATCTCCTTCCGTTTCTCTTTCAACAATATCATACATTTCACCTTGGAATTGAAATTCCTTAGCGTGTTTCCATTTTAGTTTTTTCTCCGCATCTGCTTTTGAAAGTTTAATGGTTACCAATTCTGACTTATCAATTCCTGCAGCAATTTTCCATTTTACGGTTCTTTTAATAGTTGATTGCTCCATTTGAAACCATGAATACAATGCTATTGCTGGCATAATTAATACCAGTAAAAGAAAAATGGATATTCGTTTTTGCTTTTGCACCTTATTACAAAGGTGCGTTTTTCTTTCAAATTGTTGCCTTTTCCAAATAAAGTCTCAAAGAAAGAATATATTTAAAAGATGAATATAGAACAATTCAGAGATTACTGTTTGGCCAAAGAAGCAGTAACTGAAAGCTTTCCATTTAATGAAACCACCTTGGTTTTTAAGGTTTATGGAAAAATGTTTGCCCTTTGTGGAATTGACCCTTTTGAAACAACAAATTTAAAATGTGACCCCGAAAAAGCGATTGAGTTAAGAGAAAAGTTCAATGCTGTAAATCCTGGTTACCACATGAACAAAGTTCATTGGAATACCATACGTTTTCATGAGGACTTAGCAGACCAAGAAATTTTAAAATTAGTTGATCATAGCTATGAACTAGTAAGCAACTCAATCAGTAAGAATCAAAAAATAAAGTGGCTAGAACAAAATGCTAACTAACTAATTTTCGCAGCAAAGAAAGTGCAAAGAGCACGATAAAAATGTAAAATAAAATTTTAGCTATGCCTGCAGCTCCAGCAGCTATACCGCCAAATCCAAAAATTGCAGCAATGATTGCTATTACTAAGAAAGAAAGACTCCATCGTAACATATTGAAATAGTTTTAGTTTGGTTGATTAATTGTCAGTTATTAAACAATCTAAATGATGATAATGTTCAATTCATAGAATGATTCGTTACCATGTGCGATGGGTTTCGGTACTTTGTTGTTTAAAAAATAAAAACCATGGACTTTGAGCCCAAAAAGGAAAGTAGCTTAATCAAATCCCTCATAAAGTATTTTTTACAAGGACTGTTTTATACAGTTCCAATTGCAGCAACCATTTATGTAATTGTTTATGCAGTCATTCTCATAGATGGGATTATAAACATGGCTATACCTGGCTTAGGAATGATTGTTATTCTTGGAGCTGTAACACTAATTGGATTCTTAGGAACTCACTTTTTTATCAACTATTTTAAGCCGTTTGAAAGAGCGATAGAAAATACTCCTTTGATTAAAATCATATACACTTCTATGAAGGATATGATGAATGCATTTGTTGGGAAGAAAAAACAGTTTAAACAGGCTGTATTGGTAAAAATGGGAGGTGGTGTTGAGGTTGAACGCCTGGGATTTATTACGAAAGACGATCTTAGTGAAATTGGAATAAGTGAAGATAAAGTTGCCGTGTATATACCCTTTTCGTATGCTATAAGTGGACAAGTTTTAATCGTTCCAAAACAAAATATTACCTTGCTAGACGCTCCTTCTTCAGATGTTATGAAAATGATTATTTCTGGAGGAGTAACCTCTGTAGAGAAGCATAAAAACCATAAATAATTTAGATTATGAAAAAGTATTTTATCCTATCAATAAGCTTTTGTTTAATGTTTGTATTTAGCGCTAAATCACAAACCACTTCAGAGGCCAGAATAGTAGTAGAAAGCGTAAGTGATCTTCACGGAAAGGCTGTTGAAATTTTAATTAATCGAGCAGAAGAAAAAGACATTTTAAAAGCTTGGAAAAGTGTTTTGAAAGATTACGAGGGAGAAGTAAAGATGAAAGGAAATTCAGCTGAAGCTTTGGAGGTTATAATTCCATTAATTTCTAAAAACCCTTTAAAAGTAGTTGCAGAGGTAAAATCTGGACCGGAAAATCAAAAAGTTTTTGTAGCCATTTTTATGGAAGGAGATATCAATTATTCTGAAACAGAAACAGCCAAAAGACTAGTGGAAGATATGGCTAAAGAACTTTCCAAAGAAGCAACTGAAGATTATCAAAATAGTCAAGAAAAAGCCTTAAAGAGTCTTCAGGCTGAGTTAAAGGATTTAATCAGAGACAAAGAAAAGGCGGAAAAAAATATTGAAGATTGCAAAGAAAGTATCAAAGAGGCAGAATATGATTTAAAACAAAACGAAAAAGATAGAACCAAGCTTCAAGAAAAAATTAAAGAACAAGAAAAGAAATTAAAAGAGGCAAATGAAGAAGTTAAATCATTGGATTAGTTATACGCTAATCATTTTAAGTCTTGTTTCTTGTCATAGTCAACAGGAACAAAAGCAATCTAAAAAGCCCCTTTTAGGTGTTTGGCGAATGGAAATGAATTTGGGAGAAAAGCAACTTCCTTTCAACTTTACGCTTGACTTAAAAAGTACTAAATACGAAATGATAATCAGTAATGCTGATGAAAAAATAGCCGTGAGTGATATCATTCAAAAAGATGATTCCTTGTTTATTAAATTGCCAATTTTTGAATCTGAATTTAAGCTGGAAATAATAGACTCAACTCGTTTGGTAGGTGAATGGATTAACTATTACAAAAGCGAT
>CAJXFJ010000345.1 GCA_913052515.1 uncultured Flavobacteriales bacterium
TTTTTTTTTTTTATGGGCTTGCAAAGAAAACCAAAAACAAGCCAATAAAAGGCTTTCCATAGTTTGCACAACTGGTATGTTGGGCGATGCAGTAAAAAATATTGTCGGCAAACAAGCGGATGTAGTTACCCTAATGGGCCCTGGTGTTGATCCGCATTTGTATAAAGCCACTCAAGGTGATTTAAAAAAGTTAAGTGATGCCGTTGTTATCGTTTACAATGGCTTACACTTGGAAGGGAAAATGGGTGAAATTTTCGAGAAATTAAAGAACAGAAAAACCATTTTAGTCGCTGCAGATGGGGTTTCTAAAGAAGAACTGATTAATTCAACTGATTTCCAAGGAGCCTATGATCCTCACCTTTGGTTTGATGTTGAGCTTTGGAGTAAAGTAGTAAGCTACTTAGGTAAAGAGCTAAGCAAGACTACTCCCTTAAATCAAGATAGCTTATCAACAAATACGAATCATTATCTAGAAGAACTGAATAAATTAGATAAATGGGTGATTCAAGAACTGACACAAATCGATTCATCGAAGAGAGTACTTATTACAGCTCATGATGCATTTGGCTATTTTGGAAAAGCTTACCAAATCGAGGTAAAGGGATTGCAAGGTATTTCTACACTATCTGAATACGGTCTGAGAGATGTAAGTCAATTGGTCAATTTTATTAGTGATCGAGCAATTCCTGCTGTTTTTGTAGAAAGCTCTGTCTCTGACCGTTCTTTAAAAGCAGTGGTTGAAGGCTGTAAAGCAAAAGGTCATGAAATTAAAATTGGTGGAACACTTTATAGCGATGCTATGGGAGAAAAAGGAACTGTAGAAGGAACTTACGTTGGTATGGTGAAATACAATGTTAATACGATTGTAGAGGCATTGAAGTGAAAAAGTTGAAGCGATGAAAAGATAAAGAGTATAAGAGTAGCTTGTCCGTTCGAGTGATCCCGAAACTTCGGGATAGTATCAAGAACAACAAGCGGCAAAATGAGCAAAATGTTACACCGAAAGAGGTGAAAAAGAAATATGAAAGAAAAAACGGCTATAGAAGCGCACAATTTAACGGTAAGCTACAACCGCAGACCTATATTGTGGAATGTGGACTTTGAATTACCCACAGGACAAATCGTAGGAATTATTGGACCTAATGGTTCTGGCAAAACCACCCTTTTAAAGGCCTGTATGGATTTGGTTCCCAAGAGTAGCGGCTATGTAAAGATTTTTGATCAGGATTTAGATGATGTCCGTGAACGAATTAGCTATGTACCGCAAAGAGAATCTGTAGACTGGGATTTTCCTGCTTCGGTTATGGATGTGGTTTTAATGGGACGTTACCGTAAATCAAATTTGATGCAGCGGCTCAAAAAAAGTGAACGAGATATTGCAGCAGAGGCCTTAGAAAAAGTAAACATGCTTGAGTATAGCAATCGACAAATCAGTCAACTTAGTGGCGGTCAGCAACAAAGAGTGTTTATTGCTCGCTCTTTGGCTCAAGGGGCTGACTTATACATTATGGACGAACCCTTTGTTGGTGTAGATGCCGCAACAGAAGAAGCCATCATGAATTTATTGACACAAATGAAGAATGAAGGCAAAACCGTAGTTGTGGTTCATCATGATTTACAAACCGCCAAAATGTATTTCGATTGGATTGTTTTATTAAATACACGACTTGTTGCCTCTGGACCAAAAGAAGAAATATTTAATGAAGAACTTTTACAAGAAGCGTATGGTGGTAAGTTAAATGTATTGAGTAAGGTAGGAGAATTAATTAAAGAAAAAGACTTCCCAGTTCGGGAAAAGTAAAATGGAAGAAACGCTAGACTTTTTCAGTTTTTCTGACCCTAACGTTCAGTTTGTAGTCATTGGAACCATGATTTTGGGCGCCACTGCTGCTATGGTTGGCACCTTTGCTTTTTTAAGAAAAAGGGCCTTAGTAGGTGATGCCATTGCTCATTCTATTTTACCAGGTGTTTGCCTTTCCTTTATGATTTCTGGTTCCAAAAACCCATTGGGATTAATTGCAGGAGCTCTAATAACCGGTTGGCTGTCCTTGCTTTTAATTGATGCCATTAGTCGCACAACTAAACTTAAAAGTGATGCTGCCATAGGAATTGTTCTCTCGGTGTTTTTTGGGTTTGGTATACTATTGCTCACTTCTATTCAACATTCGGGAAATGCCGCCCAATCTGGTTTAGATAAATTTTTGTTTGGGAAAGCCGCTTCCTTAACTCAAGATGACATATTTATTTTTAGTGGTATTGGACTAGGACTCATTCTTCTCGTGCTATTATTTTACAAAGAGTTTAAACTCATCTCCTTTAACCCCGACTTTGCCAAGGTAATAGGTTTGCCGGTTCGCTTTTTAGAATTCTTGCTTTCTACCATAACTGTTTTAGCAGTAGCCGTTGGCATACAGGCAGTTGGAGTGGTTTTAATGGCCGCTTTATTGATTACTCCTGCTTCAGGAGCTCGATTTTGGACCAACCGTTTAGGCTATATGTTATTGATTGCAATTGCTTTTGGTGCTATATCTGCTTTTATGGGCTCTTACATCAGCTACATTGCCCCTTCCATGCCCACCGGCCCTTGGGTAGTTATGTGTCTTTCCATCTTGGCTATTGGTTCAATTTGGTTAGCTCCAAAGAGCGGAATGATGGCTCGTTATAAAATTCATCGCGAAAACAAACAAAAAATACGTTCTGAAAATGTATTGAAATTGTTTTATCACTTAGGTGAAGTCAATCAGGATTTTGAAAGCGGTAGAAGTTTTGAAACTTTAAAGAACAGCAGGGAACTTACTGATCATGAATTAAACAAAGGCTTAGCTCAATTGAAAAAGAAAAATTATGTACGCAAAATGGCTGATCAATGGTACGTTACCCATACTGGACTTCAAGAATCTAAACGGATAATTCGACTTCACAGACTGTGGGAGATGTACTTAAATC
>CAJXFJ010000346.1 GCA_913052515.1 uncultured Flavobacteriales bacterium
CTACTTCAAAAGCTACTACCTCCCCGATTATGTTCCGTTTGAACGTATACTTTGTTCGTTGATTTGCTCCAAAAGTATCAACTGCACCTTCTTTTATCTCGATTTCTTCTTGGTTAGGATAACTTAAGTAGAGCTTATCATTTTTATGGCTGATTAAATAAGTTACATCAAGTTCTTGTGAATAGTAATTGCCGGCATATTCTGCTAAATTTTGGTTTGGCTGAGTAGTTAATTGAATGCGTTCAAAATAGAAAATTGCTCCTCCAAAATCTACCAGTAAATCAGCATCTTGGTTAACTTCTTTAGAAAAAGTATAAACAACTGATGGATTATCTATTCTGCTCAAAGACCGTGCATTTTGCGATACTAAGGCTGTTGCTTCTTGGCCAAAACTACTTTGCGCTTTTAAGGTATCCTTTTCCATAAAAATGTTCATCCTTAAATCGCTATTCAATTCTTGATAGGTTCCTGTAAAACGCTTTAACTCTAAGTTTGAATGTTTGAACGAGCTTATTCGTTGATTCTCCTTAAGGTTTCCTTCTAAAAACAAGTCTAAGACTTCATACGATAAGTTTACCGCATTCAAATGCTCTGCATTGGTGAAAGTAATAATGGCTAATTGTTTATCAGGAATGCAGATAAATTGCGAACGCATCCCTAAACCTCTGCCACTATGGTTATAAGTCGTAACCCCCTTGTAAGGAGAAACAAACATACCTCTAGCATGCTTCATTTGAGTTCCATTGTTTAGTGTATCTAAGTCTGTAATAAACTCCTTTAAGAAGGAAAATGGATGCTTCGGATCTAAAAATACTTGAGACCATTTTGCTAAATCTTGAATTGTACTTCCCACTCCACCTGCACCAATACAATGAGTTAAGGATTTTGGTTGCTTAAACTTTTCCCATTGTCTGTAATATGAATAAGCTCTATTTTCTATGACATCTTCTAAATCCTTGCTAAAAAAAGTCCGATCCATTGTCAAGGGTTTAAAAATTTCTTGTTCC
This sequence comes from uncultured Flavobacteriales bacterium, assembly GCA_913052515.1. The sequence continues at coordinate 1,008 of CAJXFJ010000346.1, forward strand.
GCAAATTCAACAATTGAAAGTCCTGAAACTCGCTCTACGATTAATGCCAACAATACATAATTGGTATTGGTATATAACATTTTTTCTCCGGGGGTGTTGTTAAGCCCTTTTTGTTTAAAGCTTAGTTCTTGAATCATTTTATTGGTATATCCTCTATGTTTGTAATCGAATCCACTTAAGTTTAACAAGACATTATGGTTGCGTAAGCCACTAGTATGATTTAGTAAATGTCGAATTTGTATTGACTCTTGAAAGTGGCTCAACTCTGGGATGTATTTACTCACTTCATCATCAATAGAAAGTTTGTTTTGTTTTGCCAAGATGCCAATACAGGCTGAAGTAAATTGCTTGCTTACAGAAGCTAGTGGAATAATTGTTGAATCATTAAACGGAAGTTTATATTCTAAATTCATAAGTCCCCTACTAGCTTGAAAAATAAGTTCCCCATTTTGAACCACACCTACTGTTAAACCGGGCTCCAGCTTAGAAGGTGCGTAATGATCTAGGATTTGCTCGATGGCTTTTTCAAACTTGGGTTGTGCAAATGAAAATGAGCTAATTAAATAGCAAATGGCAGATAAATAGAGTTTTATTTTCATGGGTTTAAGGTTTTACTTTAAAGGGTATTTTCAATGGGTGCATAGGCTTAAATCGCTTCTTGCTGACAGCCAAAAATGAGCACAAGCAATTCCATCATGCCCCAATAAAGGACTTGTAAATTCAAATTTCTCATCATTCTAATTATTTGCCTTTGTAGGCTTTTCAATTTGGATTATTGTATCGCCATCTCAGCTATCGCTCTTGCATGGTCGGCCATTTTATAAGAAGCCCAAATGGTTACCACGCCTGCCATGATTAACATGGATTTCGCCAAGGCAAAAATTTTGTTTTCACTGGTCTTATAATTTCTGAATGTATACAAAGGAAGAAAGACAAAAATTAAGCTAAACAATCCGGTGTAATAAAGCATGAAAAAGCCTGGCCAATGCATAAATTTAAACAATGTGGCTACGCTTAATAGAATACCTGCTGCATAACCACTAATTGTAGCGCCTTTTTGAATCCAATTGCTCTGATTTTTTAAGTCGAAATACATCATGGAAGGAAATACAACTAAGGCGGCTAGCGTAAAACCTAAAGCAACCATAAAACCCGCCCCAAGGTAATGGTTAATCTTAAAAACAATTCCTAAAATAACTGAGAGTGCAGTAACAATGGCAACAATGCCAACAACTTTTTTCATTTTGTTTAATTTTAAAGTTAATAAATGGAAAGTGGCCTCTTGGATTTCCGAAAGTTTTGAGAGACCAAATTCTTGAGTGGACGTGGAGAGGGATTCGTCAAATTCCAACCCATTGTCCATTTTTTGTTCTACCATACAGCAAATATGATCTAGAACATCTACTTGAAGAGATTCATAGCTTAGTCCGTGACTAATCAATAAATCATAAATTGAATCGACCTGTTTCTGATTAAGTTGTGCCATATCCTGGCTGAAGATTAGGTTCAAAAATATGCTTCATCGTAGCCATAAAATCTACGAACTCTTCAATTAATTCTTTTGTTTTTTCTTTACCGCTTGGAGTAAGCGCATAATACTTTCTGACACGTTTTCCTATATTTTCCTTTTCGGTAAATACCACTCCTTCCGCTTCCAATTTATGAAGCAAAGGATATAAAGCCCCTTCGGTAATTTTTATTTTATCTGCTGTCATTTCTTTAACAGCCTGTGTTATCTCATAGCCATACATGCGGTTGTTTTCTTGCAACAACTTTAAAATAATGGGCTTAAGCGTTCCTTTAATAATTTCTTTTGAATACATAAGGCAAATATACATACAATTCTTATACATAAATTTCTTATGTATATATTTTTTAAAACTTTTTTTATCTTAGGGAGATGAAAAAGGTATTTCCCCATTGTTATTATAATCGG
>CAJXFJ010000347.1 GCA_913052515.1 uncultured Flavobacteriales bacterium
CCGTAATAGCAGACCCTAGTCACGCTACTGGTGATAACACATTAGTAGAGCCAGTCGCTTTAGCCGCAATAGCTGCTGGTGCAGATGGATTGATAATTGAAATTCATCCAAGGCCAGATGAAGCTTTGTGCGACGGACCGCAGGCATTACTGCCTAGTGAATTAGGTAATTTAATTAATAAAGCCTCAATAGTTGCTAAGGCGGTTGGAAGGTCTATTTAATGCTTAAGAGAGTTCATATCATTGGATTAGGCTTAATGGGTACTAATTTAGGAATTAAATTAGTGAATGGCGGCGTACAAGTTAGTGGGGATGATATTTTAGAAAAAAATATCATTCGCGCAAAAGAGCTCGGAGCACTTTCATTAGAACATAAGAATTCTATAAACTATGATTTAATTATTTTGGCTATGCCAATTAATGAAATTATTGGATATTTTGACAACTCACCAGGACTAAATTCAAAAGCTATTGTAGATTTAGGTGGAACAAAAGAATTAATATGTAAAAAAATGGATTTGTCACCTATACCTTCCGTAGGGGGACATCCTTTATGTGGAATTGCTGACAATAATACTTGGGAACCTAGTCCTCAAATCTATGAACAAGCACCTTTTTTGCTCTGCGAAACCGATTCAACTGACCAGCAAAGCAAAACAATTGTCTCAGAATTTATTAAGTGTATTGAATCAAAAGAAATATGGATTAAACCTAAGAAGCACGATGAATTGATTTCTTTGACAAGCCATCTACCTCACATGTTAAGTTCAGCTTTAGTTTCATTAGCAATGAAAGAACAGGACCTCAGTGAATTAATAGACTTAGCATCCGGAGGATTCGATGGGGCTACTCGACTTTCTAGGACATCTCCAAATATGATTTCTGATATGTACTTAACGAATGTTGAAAATGTTAAAAACTTGATTAGTAAATTAATTTTAGAGCTTCAAGAAATTCAAAAAATTGACGATGAAGAAATTATGCTTAACTATTTGTCTGGAACAGTTGATTGGCGAAGGGCATTGGCTAATAAATTTGGAGAAAGAGATCTGACATAATGCCAAAAATAGAAGGTTCAATAAATATTGTTGGAGACAAGTCTCTCTCACATAGAGCAGTAATGCTTTGTTCTATAGCTAAAGGAATTTCCAATATAAGAAATATTCTTATATCAGGTGATACAAAAGCAACGATAAATATTTTTAAACAACTTGGTGTAGAAATAAAAGAAAAAAATATAAACGAAGTTGAAATACGTGGAGTAGGCCTACATGGCTTAAAGCAACCAAAAGAAGCACTTGATGCTATCAATTCAGGCACAACCGCTAGATTGTTAACTGGGCTTCTATCTAAACAAAAGTTTAAATCAGAGCTGACTGGCAGCAAGCAATTGATTAAGCGACCTATGGATCGAGTAGTAAAACCATTATTGGAAAATGGTGCAGTGATTAAAGATAGTGACGGCAGACTACCAATTTACTTCGAGCCTAGTGATTATGAATTTGAAAATATAAATTCAACTAAACCAAGCGCACAGGTCAAAAGTAGTTTTCTTTTAGCATCTCTTTATCATGAAAATTTTCCGACCACAATCACAGAAGAAACACCCACAAGAGACCACACTGAAAGAATGTTAAATCTAATGGGGGTAAATACGGTCAGGCTTGGCAATTCAGTCACTATAGAACCTACCAAAAACCTTAGTAGTTTAGATTACACAATCCCTGGAGACCCATCGTCTGCATCCTTCTTAATAGCATTAGGTTTAATGAAGAGTAATAAGTTAGTTATAAAAGACATACTTCTCAACGAAAGAAGGATTGGTTTTCTAAAAATATTAAAAAAAATGAATGCAGATATCTCAATTGAGAATCTAGAAATTAGGAATAATGAATCAGTGGGGGACATTCATGTTAAGAAATCGAAATTGACTTCAATTCAAATTAGTAAGGAAGAAGTTTCAGATATGGTAGATGAGTTTCCAATTTTTACCCTTTTAGCTTCTCAGGCAAGTGGTGTAACAACCGTAAGTGGTGCTGAAGAATTGAGGCTAAAAGAATCTGATCGTATAAAGTCAATGGAAAAATTTATCTTAACTCTAGGAGGGACTATTGAGGTTAAGAAAGACGGCTTTATGATACCTGGAGAGCAAAAGTTAAATCCTGGAATTGTAGAAACTTTTGATGACCACAGAATTGCTATGACGGGAGTAATTGCAAACATTGCAATTAATGCAGGGATCACTTCGGATAATATTGAATGTATTTCAGATTCCTATCCAAGCTTTTTTGAAGATTTGCATAAAATTGGAGCCAGTTATGACTATTAGATTAGGAATAGTTGGATGGCCTTTACAAAAAACCTTTTCACCACTTATTCACAAAAGTCTTTCAGAAATCACAAATCTCAATTTAACTTATGAAAAAGTGCCAATTGAGAATCTCTCTCTTGAAAAACTACAAAAAATAAACAATGAATTTGATGGATACAATGTAACAATTCCACACAAAGAAAATATTTATAAGATTTTCAAAAATGTTGATAATGTCACGACCTCTTCTATCGCTGCTCAAGTTAAAGCAGTTAATACGGTAAAGATAAATAATGGATTAATATTTTTAACAAATACAGATGTTGATGGTATAAATCAAACTTTTACTTCTATCAATTTTGATATATTTGAAAAAACAATACTAATTTTGGGAAGTGGGGGAAGTGCTCAAACTGCTAAACAAATATTGTCGAATAATAATAAAATTTTAATAGCTTCAAGAAATATAGAATTTGGAGACATAACCTATCCTCAAGTAGATAGCATTGCAAAAAATATTGATGTTGTTATTAACACTACACCTCTTGGAATGCCACCACATGAAAAAGAATCGCTCCCGATAAATCTTGAATTGTTTAAAAATCTTCAATTGTTTTT
>CAJXFJ010000348.1 GCA_913052515.1 uncultured Flavobacteriales bacterium
GATACGGATATGGGTATGGATATGGGTATGGATATGGGTATGGATATGGGTATGGATATGGAAGCGGATACTACGAAGAACCTAATGAGAAAAAAGAAAATTGGTTTCAACGCTTGAAAAAGAAAAGTTAATCTATGGAAATAAAAACCACTCCTATAAAAGATCTTCTAATCATTCAGCCTCGTGTTTTTCCAGATAATAGAGGTTACTTTTTTGAATCATTTAACCAGCGAAAATATATTGACGAGGGATTGGATTTAACTTTTGTACAGGATAATTTATCAAAATCTGACAAAGGAGTGTTGAGAGGCCTTCATTTTCAAAAACCTCCATACGCTCAAGGTAAATTAGTGTATGTAATTAGAGGCTCGGTGCTAGATGTAGCTGTAGACTTAAGAAAAGGTTCACAGACTTATGGACAGCATTTTTCCATTGTTTTAAGTGAAGAAAACCATACTCAATTTTATGTTCCTGAGGGGTTTGCTCATGGTTTTGTTACTTTAGAAGACAATACAATTTTTGCGTATAAATGCACGAACTTTTACCATCCCGAATCTGAAGGTGCTATAATTTGGAATGACAGTGATTTGAATATTGATTGGCAAATTGATCAACCTATCATTTCTGAAAAGGACATGAAAGCCGTTGATTTCAAAAATTTAAAATCCCCTTTCTAATGGAGAATATATTGGTCATTAAAATATGCCTTCTCTTTTTGAGTAGCCTCCTTTTTAGTGTTTTAATAAATCGGGTATTTTTAAAATTTTCGAAAAACTTAGGTATTAGGAATATCGATGACAAAGTAATTCGATGGAGTACCACTTCAAAACCAGCTTTTGGAGGAATTTCCTTTTTTATTGTTTTCTTGCTTGTATTGACACAGTATCCGATCTACTTTTCAAGCTATGAACTACCTTTTGATTTACAACTAATTGGAATTGTTGCTGCCTCTTCAATTGGGTTCTTAGCAGGCCTCACTGACGATGCGTACAATACAAATCCTTTGTTTAAGTCTTTATCTCAAGCAATATGTGCAATTATTCTTATTGCAACTGGTACAATCATCGAGCTTTTTGATTCTACAATAATAAATTATGCGATTACTTTTCTTTGGGTAGTTGGTATGATGAATTCAATCAATATGCTTGACAATATGGATGGAATTACAACCATAGCCTCCATTTTTGCTTTATTAGCTATGTTAACCGTATTGTTGTTCGATAAAAGTTTTAGTTCAGTCTACTTTGTTCTGATGATTGGAATGATTGGTGCCTTACTTGGATTCTTGTTTTTTAATTGGCACCCATCTAAAATGTATATGGGAGATACTGGAAGTCAATTTTTAGGTATTAGCCTTGCGGCTCTATCAATTATATTTCTTTGGAATTTTAAACCGGCTAATCAAGAACCTATTTTTACACAACAAATCATTCTTCCGCTATTGGCTTTTTTAGTTCCAATTAGCGATACTACTACCGTAGTAATCAATCGGATAAAACGAGGCTCCTCACCTTTTGTTGGCGGAAAGGATCACACTACTCACCACCTATCATATTTGGGTTTTTCAGATCAATCAGTAGCCTTTATTATTGGTGGTTTAGGCCTTATTTCAACTGTTGTAGTTTTAGTGGCAATTGCAATTACTAAGTGGACTCATTTGTTTACAATTCTTTTCACATTGTATATTTTAACGGTCTTTCTTTCGTTATTTTTAGTTTGTAGAATGAATAATTCAAATACAAAAACTAAAAATGAACCTAAAGAACGTCAACTTAATAAAACTGCCTAATTACCTCTTATTTCCACTCGCCATTTTTGGGCTTTTCCAACTTTTTACTTTCTCTTTTAATGAGGAAAAAGAAGAAGAAAGCTTTCAGGAGAAAAAACAAGAAACATACAATATTTTTAGTTTAAGTCCTCCCAAGCAAATTAGCTTTGCGGGAGAACAAGTGCCCATGCAAGAACCTGAAGTTTTTGAGCGACTTGATCGAGAGATTCACACCAATACCTATTTTCACTCAAATACCATTCTATATTTCAAAAGAGCAAATCGTTGGTTTCCTATCATAGAACCTATTTTAGCGGAAAATAATGTCCCCGACGATTTTAAATATTTGGCTTTAATTGAAAGTGGCTTACAAAACGTAATCTCGCCGGCAGGTGCTACCGGCTATTGGCAATTCTTAAAGGCTACAGGAAAAGAATACGGGCTTGAAATTAATGAAGAGGTCGATGAACGATATCATTTAGAAAAAGCAACACATGCAGCATGTAAATATCTAAAAGAGGCTTATGAACAATATGGTTCTTGGAGTTTGGCAGCAGCCTCTTACAACACCGGCAAAGCAAGAATTAGTAGTGAACTTGAAAGACAAAAAGCAGATACGTATTATGATTTACTATTAAATCAAGAAACTGGACGTTATGTATTTCGAATTTTAGCTGTAAAGGAAATTTTTGCTAACCCTGAAGCCTATGGATTTCAAATACGCAAGAAAGATTTGTATAGCCCATTAGCGTATAAAACTGTTGAAGTAGATACTGCTGTAAATAATTTTGCAGACTTCGCGCAAGAGTACAGTATTAGTTATAAAATACTTAAGCATTTCAACCCATGGTTAAGGGATTCATACCTTAGAAACCCATCGAAAAAAACATATCTAATAAAAATCCCAACTGATCCAAACTATCAGCTCAACTAATTGGTGATTTCACGGTTATATTCTGAAAGTAATTTCTATGCCTTCTATTGACAACATTGAAACCCTTGATGTTATTCGATCAAGAGTTCATAATTTAAAAGATGTTTCCCTCTCTATTCCAAGAGAAAAATTAGTTGTGATTACGGGCTTAAGTGGTAGCGGTAAATCTTCATTAGCATTTGATACCATTTATGCAGAAGGACAAAGAAGATATGTTGAAAG
>CAJXFJ010000349.1 GCA_913052515.1 uncultured Flavobacteriales bacterium
TTTTTAATAATTCTTTTACGTCAATAGATAAAATTTCCGCAATTCGGAACAAGTCTTCCAAACTAGGTTGTCTCACGTTACGAGCATATTCGTTAATCGTGTTGTAACTTTTCCCTGTTTGTTTGGCAAGCCAAGTCTGCGAAATTCCTTTGTCCTTTAAAACTTCTTTTATTCGGTTCATTTGAAACCTAAGTTTTGTTTATTCGGTGTCAAATATAGCAAAAGTTCACTATTTTTCAGTGTAATTATTCATTGTCTTGTCGTGGATTGGGAAAGGACAAGCTCTTTTGGTTTTTCAGCGTTGGGTTTGCGTGTCGGCAAAAACCAAATGTGCTTGACCGAGCGTTGGCTTTTTCGGTATGCCGCACAACAAGTAAATAAATCCCACCATCCATTTTTAAACAACAATAAACACTTATACTTAGTTATTAAACGTTTAAAAATGTTTTCCATCGGCTTCGGCTTTCCGCCCTCTAAAATAGTGAAATTGAGCATATAAAAAAATGCCCTCAATCATTGAGGGCATTTTTATGGGTTATATCTGAAAAGACCGAAATGGTCTATTTACTCCATTTAATTAAGAGTCTATGCCTTTTTTAAATCGGCAATGGTTTGTATGGGGTTCGCAGAATTAAAAACAAAACTTCCTGCTACTAAAATGTCTGCGCCTGCTTCTATAAGTCGGGGGGCTGTTTCTGCATTTACTCCACCATCAATTTCAATTTTACAATTAGAATTGCTTGCTACAATCATTTCCTTTAATCGCCTTACTTTATCATAGGTTTTCTCAATAAAGCTTTGTCCGCCAAAACCGGGGTTAACCGACATCATGCAAACCAAGTCAATTTCTTCAATTACATTTTCTAAAAGTTTTACCGAAGTGTGTGGATTTAAAGCCACTCCTGCTTGCATGCCTTCAGCTTTTATGGCTTGTATGGTGCGGTGTAAGTGGGTGCAAGCTTCATAATGTACGCTTAGTATATCGGCTCCTACGGCTTTAAAATCCTTGATGTATCGATCGGGTTTTTCAATCATTAAGTGCACATCAAATGGCTTTTCCGCATGCGGCTTTATGGATTTGATGACCGGCATTCCAAAAGAGATGTTTGGAACAAAGTTTCCATCCATCACATCTATGTGATAATAGTCTGCTTCGCTTTGATTAATGATGTCACAAGCGGCTTTTAAATTGGAAAAGTCAGCAGCTAAAATAGAGGGAGCGATTAAGGGTGCCATAGTCTTCTTTTTTGCAAAAGTAGCTATTAAATGGCCGCTTTAACCGAGGTAGGCTTTTAATATTTTACACTTGCTATTCACCTTTAATCTGCGCACTGCTTTTTCTTTTATCTGGCGCACTCGCTCTCGTGTCAGGTCAAACAGTTCTCCAATTTCTTCTAAGCTGTGTGGGCGTCTTCCTTTTAGCCCAAAAAACAAACGAATTACTTCTGATTCACGAGCGGGTAGGGTAGTGAGCAGATGCTCAATTTCATTACTTAAGGATTCATGAATAAGTTTTTTGTCTGGGTCGGGAATGTCTTCATTAGACATGAGCTCATACATATTGCTGCTGTCCTCATCATTGGAAAGAGGAGCATCCATAGAAACATGCCGGCGGCTGTTTTTCATAGAGATTTTAATATCTGCCTCTGGAATATCTAAACATTCAGCAATTTCATGTTCCAATGGCTCCCGCTCATACTTTTGTTCTAAATCGTTAAAGGTTTTACGCACTTTATTAATTGCGCCAATTTTGTTTAAGGGTAAGCGAACAATGCGCGATTGCTCTGCCAAGGCTTGTAAAATAGATTGTCTGATCCACCAAACGGCATACGAGATAAACTTAAAGCCGCGAGTTTCATCAAAACGCTGCGCCGCTTTAATCAACCCTAAATTACCTTCATTAATTAAATCAGGAAGGCTTAGGCCTTGATTTTGATATTGTTTAGAAACCGAGACAACAAACCTCAAATTAGCCTTAGTTAAACGCTCTAAAGCAACGGGATCTCCGGCTTTAATCTTCCGAGCAAGTTCCACTTCTTCTTCGGCGGTAATTAAATCTACTTTGCCAATTTCATGTAAATAGCGATCTAGTGAAACCGTTTGACGGTTGGTAATACTCTTGGTAATCTTAAGTTGTCTCATATTCCCTGTTCGTTGGTTAGTGTGGTAGAAAAGTTAATGACTTGGTAGATAAGTCCTTATAAATATAGGGAAAAAATGAGTCGCCTCGTTAAGGATTTTTAACAGGCATTTTATTTAGAAGATTTCTAAATAAAAAAAGGCCCATCAACGATGAGCCTTTTTGTTATGCAAAATTTATTTTTAATCCTGCTTTTCAGGTTTAGGTAACAATACCTTTCTTGAAAGCTTAAACTTTTTCGTTTTTGGGTCAATCGCTACAAGTTTCACTTTTACCATTTCACCTTCCTTCAATTCATCAGCCACATTTTCTACGCGGTGATGTGCAATTTCAGAAACGTGCAACAAGCCATCTTGACCTGGTAAAACTTCTACAAAAGCACCAAAAGGAACAATTGATTTCACCTTTCCTTCATAAGTTTCGCCTACTTCAGGAACAGCGGTAATAGCCTTAATTCGAGCAATGGCAGCATCTGAGCTTTCACGATTGTTAGAAACAATGTCAATGACTCCTTTACCATCAATTTCTTCAAGTACGATTTCCGCTCCGGTTTCTTCTTGAATGGTTTGAATGATTTTACCACCTGGTCCAATCACTGCACCAATCATTTCTTTCGGAATGGTCATTTGTACAATTCTTGGCGCATTGGCTTTGTAATCATCTCTTGGAGATTCAATGGTCTTATTCATTTCTCCTAAAATGTGCATTCTTCCTTCTCTTGCTTGCTTCAAAGCTTCACCAATTACTTGGAAAGAAAGTCCGCTGATTTTAATG
>CAJXFJ010000350.1 GCA_913052515.1 uncultured Flavobacteriales bacterium
TTATTTGTAGCTGCTATTTCAGCAGGATTAATCGCTTGTTCAGGAGGCGCAAAGCAGAATGATGATCAAGCGGCACAAACAGTTATGAAAGAAACTGAGGTAGAGTTAAGTGAAATTGATAAAAAGCTCTTAAAATATGTAGAAGTTGAGTTAACAACCGATGTCTCAAAGCTTTCTGAAGAACAAAAAAAGCTTATTCCCTTGTTGATTGAGGTTGGTAAAATTATGGATGGACTGTTTTGGCAGGAAGCCTATGGAGACAAAAGCGACTTATTGAGTAGCATTGCAGATGAGAAAGTAAAACGCTTTACTGAAATTAACTATGGGCCATGGGATCGATTAGCAGGAAATGAGCCTTTTGTAGATGGGGTAGGAGAGAAACCTAAAGGGGCAAATTTCTATCCGGTAGATATGACTAAAGAAGAATTTGAAAAATCAACTTTAGCTGACAAAGCTTCTTTGTATACCTTATTAAGAAGAAATGAAGCTGGAGAATTGATGACAGTTCCTTATCATGTAGCTTTCAAGGATGAATTAGAAAAGGCTGCTAAGTTGTTAAAAGAGGCTGCAGAAATTACTACAAATAATGCCTTCAAGAAATATTTAAATCTAAGAGCTGAAGCACTTCTTAACGATAACTATTACGAAAGTGACATTGCTTGGATGGACATGAAAGACAATAAAATTGACATTATTTGTGGACCAATAGAAACGTATGAAGATCAATTATTCGGTTATAAAGCCGCACACGAAACTTACGTTTTGGTAAAGGATATGGATTGGAGCAAGCGATTAGCAAAATATGCGAGTATGCTCCCTGAGTTGCAGAAAAATTTACCGGTTGAGGATAAGTTTAAGTCAGAGAAGCCAGGAACAGATTCGCAATTAGCCGCTTTTGATGTGGTGTATTATGCAGGAGATTGTAATGGTGGAAGTAAAACCATAGCCGTTAATTTACCGAATGATGAAGAAGTTCAATTGAAAAAAGGCACCAGACGCTCTCAGCTTAAAAATGCTATGCGAGCTAAATTTGATCAAATCCTAATGCCTATTTCTCAGGAATTGATGAATGAAGAACAACAAAAGTTTATCACTTTCAATGCCTTCTTTTCAAATACTATGTTTCATGAAGTGGCACACGGATTAGGAATTAAGAACACCATAAACAATAAAGGAACAGTTCGTGAGGCGCTAAAAGAACATGCATCAGCTTTGGAAGAAGGAAAGGCAGATATACTTGGTCTTTATATGATTACTCAATTACATAAAAAAGGCGAAATAGAAGGAGATATCAGAGAGTATTACACCACATTTATGGCGAGTATTTTCCGTTCAGTGCGCTTCGGAGCATCTTCTGCTCATGGAAAAGCCAATATGATTCGATTTAATTTCTTTAAAGAAAGAGGTGTTTTAATTCGAAATGAAGAAGGCATCTATACCATTGATTATGATCAAATGACAAATGCCATGAATGAGCTTTCAGCATTAATTCTCAAGTTACAAGGAGAGGGAGATTATGAAGGTGTTGGAAAGCTAGTTGAAAATAAGGCTAAAATAGGTGTGCAACTTCAAGCAGATTTAAACCGTTTGGCTGAAAAAGGAATACCTGTAGATGTGGTATTCAAACAAGGTGTTGAGGTTTTAGGACTATAAATAGAAAGTAAATATTTAAATCTGATTGAATGAAATCAATAAAAATTAGTCTCATATTTTGGCTATTAGCTTCTGCAAGTTTGCAGGCACAAACCTTTTCAATAGGAGGGCAGTTGGGATACTCTTCTCCTAAAGGAGATGCATTTACAGATCCGGTAACTAAAGAAAAACAAAGTTCGTTTGGTCTTGGGTTTACTTTTGATGCTTTATATCATTTGGAAGATTTTGATAACCGAGTAGCGGTTGGTATTATGTATGATGCAAATGCATTATTTGGAAAAAACAGCTCAGATGCTTTTGACATTGGTATTTATGGACTTTCATTATATGGTATAAAAGGTCAATTCAGGCTAAAGGAACCAGAATATGTAACATTTAGTCCCTATGCTGGATTAGGTTTAGGCTTAAGTCAATTTTCTACTCCCGATGTAACTTATACAGATGCTTCAGGAAATGAATCTACTACTTATGGAAAAACAGTTTCTTCTTTTGGTATAAGACCTGAGTTTGGAATTGATATCGAAGGTTTTTTACTTTCTGTAGCCTACTTTATCCCAATGGAATATACAGTTGAATCCAATACAGGAAGTTTTGACGGTACAGCAGGAGTCTTAACTTTTGCACTTGGTTATAGGTATTACTTAGACATCTAAAGAAACTTAACTTGAAATAAAAAGGGTAGCGAATAGCTACCCTTTTTTTGTATTTAAGCTTTAGAATTTAACTTGCAGCCTGATGTTTACTTGGCGAGAAGTTAAATAGTTGGGTACCGCATATTGTCTATTGGTTACATCGGTGACCCATAAATAGGATAAAGTATTGTTACGTTGTAAAAGGTTAAAAACTTCTACGCCTAACCAAACTGACTTTAAATGTCTCAATGGACTTTTAGGTCCTACTTGGCTGTCTTCTCCAAGTAACTGTTTTGAAAACCCTAAGTCAACGCGCAGGTAAGCAGGTATTCGAAGGGTATCTTTATATCGCTCATTTGAAGGCGGACCGAATGGTAATCCACTACCATAATGAAATGTCATGTGCATTTGATAGCTAGGGTATCTCGGTAGGTAATCTTGAAAAAAGAGACTAAAGTTAATCAGTTGGTCTGTAGGCCTAGGAATATAACCAGGCTCATTTTTTACGCTATCAGTTGGTGTATTATTGAAAGTGAATCCAGGTACAATTTTTTCTCCATCACTGTTGTAATAGTCATAGTAAGCATCATTATTGATATCTTCTCGTACCTGTAAAAAACCTAAGT
>CAJXFJ010000351.1 GCA_913052515.1 uncultured Flavobacteriales bacterium
TTTATTATTGATAATACATTCTACTTGGCTGGTGGACATAATTTTGGCAATAGTCAGTTTTATGTTATGGGAGCTCATACATTTCAATTGAATTATGATAATGTTGCAGCTTCACTTACTGCCATAAATATTGATACTATTTCAGATGTAAAGGCTTTATTAAAATCGGATTATGCTCAAGCAGATGTAAAATCTCAACTCAGAAGAAGAGATTGTCCAATAGTTCCGACTTTGTATTCAAATAGTGGAACAATCAATGAAGGATTGAGTTTTTATGGAGGTGTATTTAGACCAAGAAAAGACGACAGTAAACCATTGACTGCATGGAACACGGCGATTCATATTAAACCGAATTTATCCAATCAAATTGACTCCGTTCCGGAAGCAAAGTACAGTCAAGCAAATTACAATGTATACTCTTGTCCTGATTTTGGAATTTACGATGCGGATATGAATGAAGTTCATACGTTTTTACCAGGTGGTATTGGAAATGGACAGGCTGATAGTGCACTTTCAGGTTTTACTAACACTTTGGGCTATACCGTTTTAGAAGTGGGAACAGGTGCAATAAAATTTGAAGCAATACCTAATGCATTTAATGAACAATATTTTGGTGCTGAAGCCGCATTTTTATATTCATCTGATGTGGTTAAATATGAATTAAATGGAGAAGAAACGGACTTAATTGATTCTAAGAAAACCTTTAAGCCATCTGACCCCAATGAAGAGTTTATGATTGGATATATTTATGGAGGTATTCAAGCATTTGAAGCTTCGCCAACAACTTACGGACCTGGTAAGTCTGCAGCTAGTAATAAAATTTGGCGAGTTCTAGTAAAGAAAACAGCAAACTAAACAAAATTGCTCGTAAAAGAAAAGCCCACATAGAAACAATGTGGGCTTTTACTTTTAAAGTCTCTAACTTTTATTCGCCTTCTGAGCTAGGTGGATTTTTTAATGCTTCTTTGATTGCAGCATCTTCTTCTTCTTTACTCATCTTCATCGTTTCTTGACCTTGCTCAACTTCTTTTTTTACAGCATCATACATGTCTTCAGATATATGATCAGGTGCGGTAGCTTCTTTCAGCTGCTCATCTAAACTAGGCTTTAAATTGGGTTCTTCAGCTTTATCTAATTCAGCTAAAAATTGATCTTTCAATTCTTGAGTTGGTAAACTGTCTAAAATGTGTTGTTTGTTTTCTTCCAAGCTTGCTTTTACACTCATAATAAATGGGTTTTGATGAATAATTGTTTTAACGAGTCTAATCTAAAAAAAATAATTGATTAGCCAATGTTAATAATTGAATATCTTGCACATTCGAATAAAACGGTGGAAAATGAAAAAAATAATCATATTAACTCTTTTTTTTAGTTGTGTAATGAGCTCAGTAGCTCAAACTAAACCTAAAAGTATAATTGAATTAGGAGGAGGGTTGGGTCCTAATTATAGTGTAATAGGTGGAAAACTGCTTTTAGGATACAAGGGAAATGGAATCCTTTTTGGCATTGGAGCATTTGAAGACTATAATTACACAAACATTGGAATTCAAATTTCCTTAATCCACTTATTTGCAAGTTTTAGTCGACTAGAAGCTATAGGGAGCAACGAATACCAAGGTGATAACGGAACAGCAAGTGTTTTTATGTTTGGCGGAAGGATTCCTCTAGGTAAAAACAATCGGATTATATTAGATCCTTCGATGGGAGTTGCAAAATATGATTACACTCAAAATACAGATCCCGTTTTTGGATTTGGAATTAGTTATAAGCTATTGGTTAAAAATGATTAATTCCAAATAATTCGCATACCTAAGCTGTTTTGTAGGCCCGTTTCAGCATACCGATTATTTAACTTGATTTCCGAATAATAGCATTGATACATTAGGTCAATCCAAAGTCTTTCATGAATGGCAAATTTATAGCCTGTACCAAATCCAAACCCTAAACTATTTCCACCCGGACGTTGGCTTGAGGTATTTGGGTTATAGTGGAATATATTGTATTCAACTTGATCGATCACAAAGTAATTTTGTTGCAATTGTACATTGTTTGCTTGCGCAAAAGCTGATAAATAGGCTCTTGAAAACTCTTGCTTTACATATTCATATTGTAAACCCAAATTGATGAAAAAGCGATTTTCTTCACCAATTATTGGAAACAGCTGATAGGTAGGACCGGGTATCCCATTGTAAGGATCGTCAATTTGCATGGTAAATGTTTGTTCAAAATCCAATTGTGTCAAATTGAAATCCATAAAGAGTTGCATCCGCTTTTGAATTCGATAAGCCATATGCAATCCAAGTTCAAAAGCGGTTTTATATTTTGGTAGTAATGGATATTCAGCCACCTCATAAGGGTATTGAAAGTAATTATCGAAAGTAGGTTTGTAGGCGGGTAGATTTAAGATATATTCAATGCCATAGGGGGTTGAGTACGGCGCTCCAACATACAATTCGGCTGTGTTTTGATTGGGGAAATAAGCAGCTAAATTAACGCCTATCGAAAATTTATTGGTATCGTAATCTTCTTCAACTTCATCATACCAATTGGTTTGTGCCATCATATTGAATGAAAGGAAAATTAAAAACTGGGCTAGGAATAGAGTTTTGTTCATTAGAATAAAAGATGTTTGCGATAAAGTTATTTAAAGTCCTTAAGGCTTTTGCTAGTTTTACCAAACATAATTGAATTGATTTGAATCCAAATAAACCACAAGTTGAACTGTTAAGCCAATTGGTTAAGATGGAGATGCCATTTGGAAAATATAAAGGTCGAAAGTTGTGTGATTTACCAGAACCCTATTTAGTTTGGTTTAAACGTGAAGGTTTTCCAAAAGGGAAATTAGGTATGCTACTTGAAACCATGTATGAGATTAAACTCAATGGATTAGAGCATCTACTTACTCCT
>CAJXFJ010000352.1 GCA_913052515.1 uncultured Flavobacteriales bacterium
CGGACCAGACTCATAGGAAGTGATGTAAAGTTTTGGTAGATCCCTTTTTAAAACGGTTTCTAGCATGTTCATATCACGCTTCCCCATTTTAAAATGAAAACGCGTTTTGGCATTTTCTTCTCCTGCTTTTCCTTCAATCAACTCCATACTTTGGAGACCTTCCATCCATTTCTCGTAATTTTTTGGATTGTCAAACAAACTGACTACCTCTTCAAGAGATTTATTGATTTGTACTGTTGTAGAATATTTCATGTGTTTATAAATTAGTCAAGGTCCATGTAATCGCTTTTTCTTTAGTAGCCCGAAAAATGGTATGGTGTTTTTCTTCTGTTTCGTCTGAATATTTCCAAGTGATTTGTGTAGGAGAATGTTGCTGCAAGCTTTGATTCAAATTTCGAGTATGAATAGATATGTCTTCAACACTCGAACCTGCAAACCACAAAGTCTTTTTAGAATTAGGAAATACTTTTAATAAGGAATCTGCTTTTCGATTTAAGTAGTGATTATTCCACCAAAGAGAAGGGTCAAAAGCAATGTAGAAATCAAATGAATTTGGATGCTTTAAAAAGGTTTCCATAACAAATAAGCCCGCTAGTGATTCGCCGATTATTCCACTTTCAGAAGTTGTTCGATAGGTACTATCGATATGTGGTTTTAGTTCACTTTGTATAAATGCTCTAAAATTCTTTGCTCCATCACTTTGAGGACAAAACTGTTTATCATAATCGGTATTTGAGAAGCCAGTTAAATCACGCCCCCTTACTGTATTTTCAATTCCAACTAGAAGAATTGGAGAGATGCTTTTGTCTGCAATTAACTTTTCTAGTGTATTTGCAATGTGTGGAAAGTCTTCATGAATTCCACCATCAGGCATATAAAGTACCGTTAACTCTTGCTTTTCTGTATTATAAGTTTTCGGTTTCCAAACATTGATTCTTCGCTCTTCTCCCAGTATGTTTGAGTATAGCCGAATACTATCATGCACAGGAATTGGATCTTTGTGAACCATGCTTTTGTTTTGACAAGCAATTAAGTAGATGCTTATAAACAGTAGAATGCTGCGAAATGTAATTGAATTCATGGTAAATGAATTATCGAGTGGCTTTACTTAGAAAGGATTTTAACAATCCAAAGAATAAAGTATAAGCCAATTCCAGTTCCAAAGAATAATACGGCTATAACAAAAGCTACACGGATTAAACCCACATCCCAACCTAATTTGTGGCTGAGCCATTCAGAAACACCTAAAATCATAATTTTTTATTTAGCTGATTTCTTCAAAGGTAGAAATACTTTGATTTCCCCTTTAAACTATTTTGATAAATGGTAATTGGATTAGAACAACTCCGCTATCATACAGCGTGCGCTGCCACCACCTATAGTTTCAATGGTTGGAATGGGAACGTCTAGGATTTTAATCTCTGCTTCAACTATCTTTTTTAATTGACTTGGAGTTAAGGTCTCTTTTGCACGGCTTGATAGAATAAGCACTTCTTCATTTTTCTCATTCAATACTAATAAACAATTGCCTAAAAATTGCTTCAATTGATTGGCATTAATCTCTATGATGAGCTTATCCAGAATAAGAGATTTCAAGTTTGATTGGTCTTTAGGAGAGATAAGTTCAGTACATATAATTCCAAAATTTGAACTTAAAGACATGAGAACATTGGTATGGTAAATTGGGGTTTGACTTTGGGTATGTGTTTCGAAGAGTAAATAGTCATAGCCACCAAGTTTCGCAAAATGTTGAAGTGCCTTTTCTGAAGTGCGTGAAGATTTAGCCGCAAAGATCATTTTGTTTTTGTGATCCATGACCATACTTCCTGTACCTTCTAAATAGAGGCTCTGATTCTCATACTTTTCCAATTCACGATTAATAGAGTACCCTTGCTTCTGAAGTGTAGCCAATATATCTGCTCTTCTTTCTAATCGCCTATTGGTCGCTTCCATAGGAAAAGTAAACAATTGCTTATTTGGAAGTGTGACAAACCAATTGTTAGGAAAAATTGCGTCAGGCTTTACGGGAAATTTGGTGTCATTTACAACCAAAACTTCTATTGAATTTTCACGAAGGAGATTTACATAATTGTCGAATTCCAATTCGGCCAATTCATTGATTTGTTCTGGATTTAGGTGGCCTATATGATTTTGAAATTCATTTGACGTGGCTGTTTCTGAGTTGTAACCAAAATTTGCTGGTCGAATCATCAATAATTTCTGAGCAATCATAAATCTTAAGAAATAGTAGACTGAGATGCTCTAATGCAACTCCAATTTGTGTGCTTAAAAGTAAAAGATTCAAATATGCTTTAAGCGATTTTTCCAAAAATAACTAGAACTCCACCTTTGCTCTGCTTGGTATTGATGAGCTAGGTTTTTGAGATAGACTTTAGAACTATTTTCGATGATGTAATGATAAGCCATGAAGGCCTCTTTTTCATTGGCTAAATGACTAGCAACAGCTTGTGCTCCATAAAATCCCGTTGCCATAGCAGATGTAATTCCATAAGAGGAAATGGGATCATATGAGAAAGCGGCATCTCCAATGGCAAGACATTTTTTGTAGTAAGGTTTTTCAAGGTAGCTGCTTCCACATGGCATGATTTTGTGGCTTTTCAATTCTTGAATAGAAGGTTTTATTAAGTTTTTAAATTGAACTGTTTGATCGATTTCCTTTGCTAAAAAGTGAGCCAAATCCTTTTTAGAAGGTATGATTTCATTAAGGGTGAAAAACATACAATTTACCTTACTAGTTGAAGTAGGAGAGAGGTACCACCAACCATTTTTCGTTGCTTCAATCCATATTTGACGTGGTATGGGTGTTTTTAATTGATGCCAAAACGATATGGCCATTTGTTGATCAAGTTCTTTTTTTTGAATTC
>CAJXFJ010000353.1 GCA_913052515.1 uncultured Flavobacteriales bacterium
TTTTTACCACTTTTTCCAACTCTTCTACTGAATCGCTTAAATCTCCTTGAATGGGAGAAATTCCAAGTTGATCTAATTTTTCTTTTTGTTCTTCTTTACGAATCATGGCCAAGGGCTCAAAATTTTCTTCTTGACTTAATCTTTCGCTCAAGATTGTTCCAATTTTTCCATTAGCTCCTACAATTAATACTTTCATTTCTTTTATGATTTGATTTAAAAGTTCAACAAGAAGTAGAAATTACTGTTGGAGAAATTAAGAAGTATTAAGCTTTGGAAAATTACTGTCCCGCCCAAGGGCTATTAAAAATGCCAACGGCCAATTCTGCCCAAAGCAATAGAAAGGTAAAAATAACTGCCATCATTAATAAGAGACGCTTCTTGGCGTCTTTCGCAAATCGCATGACAATTTCTATTCCAATGGAAAGAAAAAGTAACATGATACCCATAACCAGATAATCGGAAGAGGACCAATTGACTTCTTTACTAATAAATGAAAAGAAGAAGGGTAGGAGCAAAAGACTTTCGAAAAAGGCGATAAGGATGGGTAGGCGGAAGGAGACATTCATGGTAGACAATTTTGCATTAAACGATTGAGCGATTCATCTAGTACAGAAATACTTCTTAAAGCTTGTTAAGGTATTAAATATCAGGGAATAAAAAAAGCAGCCTAGGCTGCTTTTTTACAAATGTTCTCAACAATTAAAGTTCTTCAGCAAGTGGGAAGTCAATTTCAAACTGTGCTAAATTGTGAATGTAGTTGCTGATTATTTTATCACCAACAACGATGATAACATCTACCAAATTTGCCTCGGTGTAGCCTGCATTTAAAAAGGATTCTCTTTCTTCTACACTAACTTTTCCTTTCTTTTCTGTTACTGCTTTGGTAAACTTGGCTAAGGCGTCTAATTTATCATCAAAGCTGGCTTTTCCACTTCTAATTTCTAGTACTTGATCATCGCTAAAGCCATTCATTTTGCCAATTGCTGTATGGGCGGATTGGCAATATCTGCATTCATTGATTTGACTTACCACTAGGTTTACAACTTCTCTTTCTTTGGCTCGCAAAGTCGACTTTCTGTTTTGTAAAGCGAGATAATCTCCTAAAGCGGTTTCGTTTTTAGCAAAGAAGGCATACAAATTGGGCACAAATCCAATTTGCTTTTCCAATTGTTCGAAAATCGCTTGGTTATTTTCGCTTACTTCTGATTTTGTAGGTACGCTTAATGCGGTTACTGTTTCCATTTTTTTGTTTTTTTAATTGAATAATAAATGAACACCGCAAAGGTTGGCTGAAAGAAGAAGGTTGAGTTAGGCAAAATCCCCTAAGGATTTATCAATTTTTCCCGATTTCGATATTGTTGTGGAGAACAGTTTTCTTTGGTTTTAAAAAACCGACTAAAGGAATGAATGTCTTGAAAACCCAATTCATCGGCAATATTAGAAATAGACTTGTCGGAGTAAAATAAAAGCCTCCTTGCTTCTAGCATAATGCGCTCTTGAATATACTGTAAGGGGCTTTTGTGCATTTGCTTCTTAAATAAATTCGACAAGGTTTTCGGCGATTTAAAAAGAAGCTCAGCATAATCACTTACGCTATGTTTTTCTCTAAAATGTTGTTCAACAAGGAAGTTAAAGTCTCGAATTAGATCGGATTTGTTTTTGTCAATTTGGGCTTTTTGCGATTGCTTGTTGTAAATGCGTGTGCACAATATTAAAATGCGTTTTAGCATCATTTGAAGCATTTCTCTTTGTAGATGATCAACGGTAACAAACTCGTATTCAATCATTTTAAATACGGCTTTTAATATTTCTAACTCTTTGCCTTCTAGTTGAATTCTTGGCACTTCGCTGCTACCATAATAGAGCGCTCCTCGGCAGCCTATTTCGTTGTCGTGATCAAGTATGCAGAAAAAAGAGCGGTTCCACCGTAGAAGATAGGCTTTGTTTAATTGCTTCACTTCAACTCGGTGAAACTCTGTTAAATGAACGACTTGATTTTTTGAAAATGTATAAGGTTTCGCATCTATCAGCAGTTCATTATGGTCTTCTGCAAACCAAATCAGCGAAAGCTCTTCATGTTGGTTTGTAATTTGAGCGGCCTTTGATTGATCAATTTCTAACCACTCTAAAAAATCATTTGTTTTACCTTGGTATTTCACTTCGTTAAAATCTCCTCCACATTAGCTTGAATTTTTAGCGCCAAATCATCGGTTGGTAAGTCGTTGGTGTCTAAGCCAAAGGGGTCTTCGATTTCTTCGGCCAAAAGCTCTAAACTGCCAAAAATATAAAGTACAAAAGTGGCAATAGGAACCGTCCAATAATGAAAGTCATGCGCCAAACCAAAGGGCAAAGTAATGGTGTAGGCAAAAATGAATTTCTTTAAAAACAGATTATAGGAGAAGGGGATGGGTGTATTTCGAATCCGTTCACAAGCACCAATGATATCTGTTAGCGCTTTTATTTCTTTGTCGAGTGTAATTAATTGGTCGCCGCTAATATGTTTTTCTCGGTATAAACGGTGCAATTCATGATACAACTTAGAGGCGATTAGGTTGGGGATATGATTGCATTCTTCATACTCCTTTTGACTAACAAAGCTTGTTTTGGGAAGTTCACTTACCAATACGCCACTCCTCAAATGTTCTTTCATGGCAAATACATAAAGAGGAACCAGCTCTTTAAAAAGCTGACGACTATCGGTCAGCGATTCAGGAAGCACCGCATTGATCTTAATGGCCATGTTTCGGCAATTGTTCACCATAGCGCCCCATTGTTTGCGGCCTTCCCACCAACGATCATAGGCTGAATTGGTTCGAAATACCAATAGCAAACCAATAACAAATCCTAAAAGCGAATGAATTTGAATGGTGTTAGAAAAT
>CAJXFJ010000354.1 GCA_913052515.1 uncultured Flavobacteriales bacterium
ATTTCTTGTAGCATTATCCATAGCAGTCATTCTAGCTGCATGCTCGCTCGTAACAGACTCCAACAAAATACTAGAAATTGTTAAATTAAAGAATTTTGGCAAAACTTCCTCAACAAAAGAATCAATTCCAGGCTCAATAAGTATATCTCCTGATTTCTCATCTTCGATATCTTTTTCTTCTAATTTAATTGGCAAGACTTTGGATATTGTTGGAACTTGAGAAATCGCACTCTCAAATTTGTTATAAGCTACATAAACATTATCAATCTTCTCATCTAAGAAAGGTTGTAAAAGTTGGCCTGTAATTTGTTCTGAAATATCTTTATAGTTCTTCTCTGTAAGACTTGATATGCTTTCGCCATAACCGGCCTCTTTAAAATAGTCTGCCCCCTTTTTACCGATATAGAATTTCTGAATTTCATCTGATTCAAACATATGCTTTTCAATCATCCTAAATAAACTTGTATTATATGAACCACATAGTCCTCGATCAGAAGAAACAATTATTAAAACATCTTTAGACGAATCATTTTTATAATTTAAAAACCTACTAGGTGAATCCTTAATTGAACTTGTAACAATTCTTACAATATCCTGATAAGAACTAAAATATGGTCTAAAGGAATTAAGCATCAACTGGGTTTTGGCATATTTAACCGTAGCAATCATTTTCATAGCTTGCATAATTCTCTTAGTGCTCTTTACACTTGATATTTTGGTTCTAATCTCTTTTAAACTTGGCATCTTATGATGTATAAACTCCTTTAAATTTCTCAAGCGAATTTTTTAATTCAGCTACAATCTCATCTGAATAATCTTTTTGAAGTTTTTGTAGTAAATCCTTATGCGAAGATTCAAAATAATCATACAGTTTTTCTTCAAAATCACCTATTTTTTCAACATCAATTTCATCGGCATAACCATTTGTGACTGCAAAGGATAAAAGTACTTGCTTCTCTACAGGCAATGGAACATATTGGCCTTGTTTTAAAGCCTCAACTAGTCGTGAACCTCTTTTTAATTGAGACTTAGTAGCTTCATCTAAATCAGAAGCAAAAGCAGAAAAAGCTTCAACTTCTCTATATTGTGCTAAATCAAGCCTTAAGGTACCGGCAACTTTCTTCATACTTTTAACTTGAGCAGATCCACCAACCCTAGAAACAGAAAGGCCAACGTTAATAGCAGGTCTTACACCTGAATAGAACAGATCAGTTTCCAAGTAAATTTGTCCATCGGTAATTGAAATAACATTAGTTGGTATATAAGCAGATACATCACCAGCTTGAGTTTCAATAATAGGTAAAGCAGTAAGTGAACCACCACCATTTTCATCACTCATCTTAGCTGCTCTTTCGAGAAGTCTTGAATGAAGATAAAAAACGTCACCAGGATAAGCCTCTCTACCTGGAGGTCTTCTTAGCAATAGAGATAATTGTCTATAAGAATAAGCATGTTTAGTAAGATCATCATATATTACCAAAGCA
The DNA here is from genome assembly GCA_913052515.1 of uncultured Flavobacteriales bacterium. The sequence continues at coordinate 1,485 of CAJXFJ010000354.1, forward strand.
TGTCTTCCTGTATCTCGAAAATGCTCACCAATCGCACATCCAGTAAATGGAGCTAAGAATTGATAAGGTGCAGGGTCACTAGCATTTGCCGCTACCACTGTTGTGTACTCTAAAGCACCATTTTCCTTTAATTTTTCTACAACTTGTGCAACGGTTGACTGTTTCTGTCCAATAGCAATATAAATACAATAAACACCTTTTCCTTTTTGATTAATAATAGTGTCGATTGCAATAGCAGTTTTCCCGGTTTGTCTATCACCCAATATTAATTCTCTTTGACCACGCCCAATTGGAATCATTGAATCAATAGCTTTTATTCCTGTTTGCAAAGGTTCATTTACTGATTTTCTATCTACAACACCTGGAGCCTTAATCTCTACAGGTTTAAATTCCTCCGAAGCAATGTCACCCTTTCCATCAATCGGTTTTCCTAAGCCATCCACTACGCGTCCAAGCATTGAATCTGACACACCTACTTTAGCAATTTCTCCGGTTCTTTTAACCTTATCTCCTTCAATTACTAACTCGTCAGCACCAAAAATAGCTACACCGACACTATCTTCTTCCAAATTAAGAATTAAACCATATACTCCACTATCAAATGTTACCAATTCACCGGCCATAGCTTCGTCTAAACCATAGACTTTAGCAATACCATCTCCAACCGTTGTAACAGTCCCAATTTCTGATGATTTAAAACTTGACTCAAATCCTTGAATTTTTTGCCTTAATTGCTCACTTATATTTTGGACATTTACCTCAGACATTAAACTCTCCTTTTAAATTTATTTTTTTTAATTCGCTAATTTTTCCAAGCAAAGATCCATCAAAATACTTGTCCTCAACCTGTAAGATTATGCCTCCAAGTATAGTTGAATCTTCCTTAAAACTAAGTTCTAAATTTTTTCCCCATATTTCTTCTAGATTAGATTTAATCAAATCTAATTTTTGATTTTCATCTGTATTTATAGTAATTACCTCTATTTTCACTTTTCCAAGAAGTTTTCTTAATTTCTTTAAAAAAAATTCTCTTGATTCAATAAAAGATTTTAAAAGATTAAACTCTATAATAACCTCAAGAAACTTTCTAGTAGATTGACAATCTGAAACTATTTGCGCAATGAGATCATTTTTAACAGATGATGGATAAATATCATTAATTAAACAAAGTCTAATGCTCTTATCATTGTTAAATACATCAACAAAATGTGACAACCCTATATAAACTTTTTCTAAATTCTCTTTTGATGAATTTTCTGAAGTTAAAGCAATAAAAAAGTCATTAACTGTTGCTGACGGCATTTTGCTTCACCTCACTTAAAAAAGATATTATTAGCTCTGAATCTTTATCATTAGTAACTTCTGTTGCAATTTCATCTTGAGCAACCT
>CAJXFJ010000355.1 GCA_913052515.1 uncultured Flavobacteriales bacterium
CAGATTTGGGAAGAGATAAAAAAGAAGTAAATCCTTAGGCAACCTTTTGAATTTCTTTCGTTTATGTACTGAACCACAATAATCAGTATTATGAAACGACTACTTGTTTTTATTTCTTGTTTATTCTTTTTAAGCACAAACCTTAAAGCTGTACATACTGCAGGCGGAGAGATAACATGGGAATGCGATTCGCTTGGAAGGTATATATTTAAAATGGTATTATATAGAGATTGTAGCGGTGCCCCTCTTTATTATGGTAGTCAAAATTTACAATTAATTGGAAATCCATTACCAAAAGATGTTAATAACAATACGATATCAAGTATTCATTTACATTTAGATTCTACAAAGGGTTTAAGTACAAACTCAGGTTACTTAGAACAAAATTGTAATTCCACATCCTCAAACACGAATTATTCCTGTGCAAATGGAGACTTTGGTGTTCTTCAGGCATACTATTATAAGTCTTATCCAGTTTACTTTCAAGGTTTAACTAGTCAGAATGGGCTAAAAATAGCATGGACCGGACCTTGTTGCAGACCGCAAACAAGAAATAATTTGATAACATCAGGTTCTCCAATGTTACAAGCTATAATGTTTCCTTCTATTTCAAACTATGGGCCTTGCATAGATAACTCTCCTAAATTTTCAGAGAATCCTAGCTATACTTTTTGTAGGGGATTATATGTTAAAAATAGCTATTCAGCTATTGATATTGATGGAGATAGTTTGGTATATCAATTAGCTCCCACTTACAATAACCCTCCTTCAAACCCGGTAAGCCTTTCTTACGCAAACGGTTATAGTTGGCAAAGCCCAACACCAAATAGTAGTTTTGACTCTTCAAACATAGCATCATCAATTGATCCTTTAACTGGCATTTTAAGTTTTAAAGTAAATAATGGAGTTGGTCAAGGCTTAGGAAGTTATTTTATAGTTGTTGAAGTAAAATCATATAGAAACGGTCAGGGGAATGCAATTGTTCGTCGAGAGATGCCAGTTTATCTCTTTGACTGTCCTACTTTGCCTAATCAAACTGTAAACCAAGTCCCTTCTATTACGCCACCTTTCCTTAAAAATGGTTCACCATCTTTTAAAGATTCAGTAATAGTTGGAAACTTAATTAGTGCACGGGTGCAAGCCATTGACACAAATTTGAGTGCAGGAGTTGGTCAAGAAGTAAGCTTGCAAATTATAAGCGATCAAATAACGAAAGACTATTCGTACAATGGAGATTGCTATCTTAATACAGATACAAATTGTGCATACATTGTTTCAACTAATAACAAAGTTTATGATAGTCTATTTCAGACTTATGAGTTTGTGAATCAAAGAAGTATTAATGGAATTTTAAGATGGCAACCAAATTGTTCCGATTTAGGTTCCAATGAAGAAGCCAAGACACACTATTTTGTAGTTAAAGCTCAAGACGATCATTGTCCAACACCTGCTGTGAGATATGAAGTAATTGAAATAACGGTATTACCAGATCCCAATAACCCTTGCGGAACAATAACGTCAATAATTGATGGTGAACCATTAAATGAAAGATTGAGCATTTTTCCAAATCCAACAAACGGCTTGGTAAATGTAAAACTTGCTCAAAGTGAACAGCTAGAAATAAATGTTAGAAATTTTCAAGGGAAATTATTAGAAAGTATAAGTCTTAAGAATAAAAGTAGTTACCTATTAGAATTAGATAGCCCTTCTGGAGTTTATTTTATTGAGATTTCTAATAAAGAAGGAGAGAAGGTGTTTAAGAAAATTGTGAAGCAATAATTAATCGAGCACAATCACATTACTTTGTTTAGAAACGGATAATGACAGAAAGGTTTCTACCTTAGCAATGTTGCTCATTTCAAATAGGCTGTTCATTACAAACTCCCTATACTTTTCCATATCATCTAAAAGTATTTTGAGGATAAAATCCGAATCACCTGTCACATAATGGCATTCCATTACTTGAGGTACTTCAATAATTTGTTGGGTGAATTCGTTCACCAGTTTTTTGGAATGATCTTTTAATGAAATGTGTGCAAAAGCATAAAGCTTTTTACCCAATTTATCCGGATTTAATACCGCCGCATAGTGATCGATAATGCCTGCCTTTTCTAATTTTTTAATGCGTTCAAAAATGGGTGTTGTCGACATTTCTAATTGAGCAGCTAATTCTTTAATCGTCTGCCGTCCATCTTGTTGTAGCAAACTCAACAGCTTAGCGTCTATGTCATCTATTTTTTTCATGTTTTCAGAATAATATTCGGTTTAAAACTTGCAAGTAGAATGAAATTCTATGAAAGTTCGAAAATACACCTTAAATATAGAATATAATTCTGTAAAAATAAATAATGCTAGATTAAAGGTGATGTAATGATTATTTTCGCTTTGTAAATCTTCTAAATGGTAATGCATGGCAAGTATTGAAGTTAAATTGCCAAAACTTGGCGAAAGTATAAAGGAAGCAACCCTTCTTAATTGGTTAAAAAAGAGTGGAGAACGCGTAGAAAAGGATGAAGTGATTTTAGAGGTAGCTACTGATAAAGTAGACTCTGAAATTGCAGCTCCAGAGAGTGGAGTTTTAACCGAATTGAAATATCAAGAAAATGAGGTAGTTGCTATTGGGGAAGTCATTGCGCTGATTGATACAGAAGCAGATACTTCTTCTTCTGAGAAAACAGAGGTTTCTAAAGTAGAAGAGACTCCCAAATCTCAAAGTGTTTCGAATAATGGTAAACAAGATACAAATGCTCATGGCAGTAGCATTGGTCGCCACGATGAAGCGGGAAGATTTTATTCGCCTTTAGTTAGAAGCATGGCCGAAAAAGAAGGGGTTAGCATGCAAGCGCTTGCTCAAATTAAAGGTAGC
>CAJXFJ010000356.1 GCA_913052515.1 uncultured Flavobacteriales bacterium
TTTGTATAAATGAACAAGAATAGATGTTTGCCAAGTCGATGATGTTGATTGCTCCTACTTCATTGGTTTGGGTATACTCAAACGGATTATCTTGTTTTCGTATTAAAACCCTCATCCAAGGGGGACATGAAAATTGGCCATTTTTCGAGGCATAGGCTTGAGATAATAGTTCAGTCATTCCATATTCAGAGTGAATTGAATCACAATGAAATCCTGATTTTAGAATGGCGTGTAACTCTTCACGAATTAACTCTTTTCTTTTGCCTTTCATGCCTCCAGTTTCCATAACAACTAAGTTTGGATTTTTGGGAATTACATATTGTTCAACTAAATCTAAAAGGGCGAAGGAAACTCCTAACAAAATGGTTTTTTGCTTTTTTGAAGCAGCTTGTTTAAGTGTTGCTATCAATTTATCAGTATCCTTTAAAAAGAATCCACTTTCTTCAAAATCACTTTGTTGTATTAAATGATTTGCCATAAAAACCAAAGAAGAATTTTGTCTTTCTAAATAAGAAGGAAGCAAGGCCAAAATCAAATACTCTTTTGGGTTCCCATAAAATTGTTCAAAGGCTTTCGAGAAGCTTTTAATGTATATTTCTCTATTCTTTATAGCATGTTTACTTCTAACTTGACCGGTAGTTCCGCTGCTTTCAAAGGTTATTTCACTTTCAAAACTTCCACATTTTACCTCATGGCTTTTAAAAAACGAAATGGGTAAAAATGGAATTTGTTGAAGCGAATTCACACTAGAAGAATCAATTCCCAAGGCATTGATATAGTTCCTATAAACTTTATTTTGATTGGCTTGATACTTAAAAACAGACAAACTGAGTTGCTCAAATTGGCTTGAGTTGACTTGAAGGAAGTCGAGTGCTTTGAATTCTTCAGAATTCTGATTTGAATGAGCTGCTTTAATTCTGCTTAAATTTGTTTTGTGAATAAAGTCTCAAAATTAATCATCTACTCGATTCTTGGGCTTCTAATTTGGTCTTGTAAAAAGGAAAAAAACTTTTCGACTACACCTGAAATAGAAGTGCGTGAGTTTTATATGACTTCAGATACCTCTGCGGTTTGGGTCATCGGATTTAAAGATGGGGATGGAGACATTGGGGTAAAAAATCAAAACGAGACGGAAGCTAATTTTCCAACTCAAATTTATGTGATTGATCAAGGTCAAGTGGTTTATGATACGGCTGGTCAGGGTTACCGAGTGCCTGTAATTGAGGGGGTTCAAACCGAAAATGGTATTGAAGGAGAGATTCGATTAAACCTTACTGGTCTAGATTTATTTAAAATTTCAGGAATTGATTCACTTTATTACTCCGGTTACTTAATTGATCGTTCTGGTAAAACGAGCAATGTGATTGAAACCCCGATAATTAGCCTTAATTAATTTCTCCTGCTACTGCTTCGCTAATACTTATAACGTGGTCGCCAACGCTTTCTATAGCCGCAAAAAGGTCGGTGTATATCATTCCACTTTCGTACTTATATTCTCCTTTTTCTATACTCTTTAAATGACCTTTCTTTAACGTATTTCTCATTTTGTTGATAGAACGCTCCATTTCGTAAGCCTCAGCTAATCCACTTTTGTTTCGATCATCATCCAAGTTTTCTTGCATCTTATTCATGGCATCATCTAATAGCTTAAACATCTCTTGAAGATTCTCTCTTTGAGAGGGGATGAAGTAAATTTTGTCTTCCGATTTTCTTTTCAAAATACGAGACATGGTGTAATTAATATCTCCAATGGTTTCCAGATCATTGGCAATACTCAGCATAGCCCTAATCTTTAATGAGGCGTCTTCACTCAATTCGCCTTCAGAAACCTTAGCCAAGTAAACCACCATTTCTGATTCAATACGATCGGTGATTTCTTCGTATTTCTTAATTCTAGCTAGTGTTTTCTTAAATTCTTTTCGGTCTGTTTCAGTGAGTAAAGAAGAAACGAAGCCCGTCATTTTCTTTACAATATTTCCAAATCGAACAATCTCTTTTCGCGCTTCCAAAATGGAAGCCTCTGTGGTTACCATGGTTCCTGTTCCGATGTATTCCAAGTGGAACGCCTCATCTTCTAGTCCCTTAGAAGGAACTAATTTGGTTACAATTCTTGCAATGGCCGGAATAAATCCAATCATCAACAAGGTATTAATTACATTAAAGACTGTATGAAATAATGATAGTTGTAGTTCAGATTGTGATTGATCAATGTCGCTAATAAAAGTTTGCAAAAACTCTTGAGCGGGCATCCATAAATAATCAATAAATTCCAAAAAGAAGGGGAAAATAAGCACCAACCAAATAACCCCTGCAACATTAAATATTAAGTGCGCTCTTGCTGCTCTTTTAGCATGTACATTGGCTACTAAGGCTGCTAGATTAGCAGTAATGGTAGTTCCAATATTCTCCCCAAGAACCATGGCCGCTGCAATCTCAAAAGTGATCACATTGTTAAACAATAAAGTTAATGTTAGCGCCATGGCAGCTGAAGAAGATTGTACCACTATAGTAATAATGGTTCCAACAGTTACAAAAATGATGGTTGTTAAGAAACCATAGCCTGTAAATGTGCCTAGAAACTCTAAAAATTCAGGATTTGAGTTTAAATCTGGAACGGCACTTTTTAAGGCATCAAGGCCTAAAAATAGAAGTGCAAAGCCAATAAAGACATCTGCAGATGAGCGAATAGTTGCTTTTTTAGCAAACATTAAAGGAAACCCAATGGCAATGATTGGTAGAGCAAAAGTTGAAATTTTGATTTTAAAGCCGAAAAAGGCAATTAGCCAAGCCGTAATTGTGGTTCCAATATTTGCACCCATAATAACTCCTATAGACTCTACAAGACTTAAC
>CAJXFJ010000357.1 GCA_913052515.1 uncultured Flavobacteriales bacterium
TTCCATTTCTAGCATTTCTAGTTGGCATTACGCAATCAAACATATCTACACCCAATGCAATGTTTTCTAAAATGTTGGCTGGAGTTCCAACACCCATTAAATACCGGGGTTTGTCTTGAGGTAAAATATCACAAACCAACTCACACATTTCATACATTTCTTCGTCTGGTTCTCCAACAGATAGTCCACCAATGGCATTCCCCTCTCGATTAGCTTCAGCAATAGTTTCAGCTGATTGTTTACGCAAATCTTTATAAGTGCTTCCTTGTACAATAGGAAAAAGCGTTTGGCTATAACCATACTTTGGGGAGGTTTCATCAAAGCGCTTGCAACAACGAGCTAACCATCGGTGCGTCATTTCCATACTTTGCTTTGCATAACTATACTCGCAAGGGTAAGGGGTACATTCATCAAAAGCCATAACAATGTCGGCACCAATGGTACGTTGAACATCCATTACCGATTCAGGGGTAAACCAATGTTTACTTCCATCAATATGAGAAGCAAATCGCACGCCTTCTTCTGTAATTTTTCGCTTATGGGCTAATGAGTATACTTGGTAGCCGCCACTGTCTGTTAAGATAGGCCGGTCCCAATGATTAAATTGATGAAGGCCTCCGGCTTTTTCTAAAATCTCTAAGCCTGGTCTTAAAAACAAATGGTAAGTGTTGCCAAGTATTATTTGGGCTTTAATGTCTTCTTTTAATTCTCGTTGATGAACTGCTTTTACAGTTCCTGCTGTTCCCACAGGCATAAAAATGGGGGTTTGTATTTGACCATGATCGGTTTCAATGGTACCTACTCTGGCTTTGGTTGTTGTGTCTTTATGCTTTAATGTAAACTTCATAACAGCTTTTGTGAAAAGAGCGCCAAAGGTACATATTGCCACACAAAAGAATTCTATCTTTACTCATTAAGATGTGGCACGAAATACATAGCTTTTTGAACCTACAGAGTCTGCTTTTGACTTTGTTTTTTTTATGCCTGCTTGTACAATTGTACTTTCAAGTCCGCTACTTTATACCCTTTGCTTTACAGCTGAAAGAAACTGATTTGTCAAATGAAGAAATTCCCTTATCCGTAATCATTGCGGCTAAAAATGAAGCAAAGGGAATCGTTAATACCTTAGAAAGTATTATTCAACAAGACTATGAAAACTTTGAGTTAATATTGATTGACGATCATTCAGCGGATGAAACGGTTCCCTTGGCTAAAGCGTTGAATTTTCCTCAACTGAAAATATTTTCAATGCCTGCAAATCAGCAGGGTAAAAAGGCTGCCATTCAATTTGGAATTTCTCAGGCAAAATATGAGTATTTGGTGTTTACTGATGCGGATTGCCTTGCAAAATCTCCCAAATGGTTAAAGCACATCGCAAGCCACTTAAAGAACAATCAGCTTGTTTTAGGGCATAGTCCTTTTATTAAAGAAAGTGGATTGCTTAATCAATTGGCACGATTTGAAAATACACAAACGGCTTTGTTTTACTTTTCATTCGCCAAGCAACATAAACCTTATATGGGAGTGGGACGTAACATGGCTTACCACAAAGGTATTCTCAGTGATGAGCTTCAACTTTGGAATGAGGAAATAAAAAGCGGAGATGATGATTTAATTGTTAATCGCTTAGGCAAAAAATATAAAACAGCTATCTGTACTCATGTTGATTCACATACCATTTCAAGAGCAGAAACTTCATGGAGAAGTTATTTCAATCAAAAGCGCCGTCAACTGCAGGCTGGTAGTTATTATGCTTTTTCCGATAAATTTAGATTGTATGTTGTAAACCTTTCTAAGCTATACGGATGGTGGCTTTTTATTGTCCTATTAAGCTTGCAAATCCAAGTTTCTCTTATTTTAAGCATCTTTGTAGCTATGCAGATGATTCAAATACTGGTTGGAATAAAATCTTCAAAGCATCTTGAAAATCGAGATTTGGCTTGGAAATGGCCGCTATTAGAAGTTGTTCATTTGCATTGGATTGGTTTAGTTGCTTTTAGTTCACTCATTTGGAAAGTAGATAAATGGAAGTAAACGAAAACCTTTCAGATAAAGCCAAGGTTGACTTAAAGTTAATTGAGCAAGCTTTAAGTGGACAACAATCTGCATTTTCCGCAATCATGGTACGCTATCGAGAACCGATTTATTACTTGGTTTTAAAAATGATTAAGAATGAATCGGATGCTGAAGATATATCTATTGAAGCTTTTGAAAAGGCTTTTGATAAATTACATCAATACACGCCACAATATGCATTCAGCACTTGGCTGTTTCGTATTGCAACCAATCATTGTATCGATTTTATTCGTAAAAAACGCTTAAAAACAACTTCAATAGATGAAGCGATAGATAAAGAGAGTAGAGGTGGACTTGGAATTCAAGTAAAAAACAATAGCAAAGACCCTGAAGAAGTTGTGATTGAAAAACAAAAAATTAGGTTAATGCGAGAAATGGTTGAGCAACTCGAAGAGCCATATCAAACATTGGTGAAGATGAGATATTTTGATGAATTATCATACGATGAAATTTCAACTCAACGAGATATTCCACTAGGAACTGTAAAAGCTCAATTGTTTAGAGCAAGAGCCATTATGGCCGATTTGATTCGAAAAAGTAAAAAATCAATTTAATCGTATTGGAGGAAATCAGAAATCATTTTGAAGACTTAAGTAGTCAGCAATTTGCTCAATTTCAGCAATTGCAAGGCTTGTATCAAGATTGGAATACCCAAATCAATGTAATTTCTAGAAAAGATATGGATCACTTTTACGAGAGACATGTTTTACATGCTTTAGGAATTTGTAAAGTGATTCGATTTAAACCGGGAACTAGAATTTTGGATGTGGGAA
>CAJXFJ010000358.1 GCA_913052515.1 uncultured Flavobacteriales bacterium
GATCCAGAGAAAAAGCGAAAAGCAATTGGTCGGGTATTTATAGAAGTGTTTGATGATGAAGCCAATGAAGTTAAAGATGTAAAATGGTTGGCTCAAGGAACGATTTATCCAGATGTAATTGAATCTGTTTCAGCTACTGGGGGGCCTTCAGCAACGATAAAATCGCATCATAATGTAGGTGGCTTACCTGATTTTATGAAATTGAAAGTGGTAGAGCCTCTCAAATTGCTTTTTAAGGATGAAGTAAGAAGAGTTGGACGATCACTTGGATTGCCTGAAAACTTACTTGGTAGACATCCTTTTCCAGGCCCAGGACTTGCGATTCGTATTCTTGGAGCGGTTGATGCAGAAAGGGTACGTATTTTGCAAGAGGTAGATTCTATTTTTATAGAAGGTTTGAAATCAGCTAATTTATACGATGAGGTTTGGCAAGCAGGAGCAATTCTACTGCCTGTTAATTCAGTAGGGGTAATGGGCGATGAAAGAACGTATGAAAATGCAGTGGCATTGCGTGCAGTTAGCTCTACCGATGGTATGACCGCCGATTGGTGTCATTTGCCTTATGAATTCTTGGCAAAGACTTCAAACCAAATAATTAATAAAGTTAAAGGGGTAAACCGCGTGGTTTATGACATTAGCAGCAAACCGCCTGCTACCATTGAATGGGAATAGAATGAATAAGTTTTTCTTAGGAATACTGCTTTTTTGTTTCAGCTTAGTGAGTTTCGCTCAAGAATCTGAAAAACCACAAGATTTAAAAATACATGAAGTAAATGGAAAGCAATATTACATTCATGTAGTAGAGCAAGGAAATACTTTGTACGCCATTTCTCGAATGTATGCGGTAGAAGTTGAGGTACTTAAATCAGAAAACCCAAGACTAACTCAAGAATTGACCATTGGTGATCGATTGCTTATTCCTGTTAAAGAAGTAAAGCGAAAGAATTTAGAAGAAACCATAGATGTAGATGGAAACTATTTGATTCATGAGGTTCAAAAGAAGAACACCCTATATTCAATTGCCAAAGAATACAACATAGAAATCAGTGATATCATAGCTGAAAACCCTGATGCTGAGAATCTTAAAAAAGGTATGAAGCTTAAAATTCCTGTTGCTAAGATTAAAGGGACGGAAGAAGACCAAGAATACATAGAACCAGCTGCAGCTAGCCCATATGAAACTCATCGAGTTCAACCCAAAGAGACTTTGTATTCATTATCCAAGTTATATGATGTTAGTTTAGATAGTATTTTAAAGGTAAATAATGGTCTTCCCGGAGGCTTGAAAGTAGATCAACTCATTAATTTGCCTATTTTAAAAACCTATCAAGATAGCAGTAGTATCGAAGTCGCTGTATTTGATAGTGCCGCCGTTAAGCAAACTTACCATGTAGTTTTGCTTTTACCTTTTTACTTGGATTTATTAGAGCAAGCCCAAGATACCTCTTACAGTAAATCTGAAGAATTAACCAAGCAACTATTTAGTAAAGCGAAGTATGGCATTGAGTTTTTAAAAGGCTTCCAAATGGCAGTTGATTCGGTAAAGAATTTAGGCATGTCTTTAAAATTACATGTATTTGATACTGGACATGACACTGCCAAAGTGAATCAGCTTTTGAAGAAAACGGAGTTAAAAGAAGCTGATTTAATTGTTGGGCCGCTTTATTTAGATGAGTTTATGTTAGTTGCCGATTTTGCGAAGCGAAATGAAATCAACATTGTTTCGCCGGTTAAACAAAGCAATAAAATACTTCTTGGAAATAATTGGGTAAGCAAGGTGATTACTTCTGAACCAATCATGGTAAAGTACATGGCCCAGTTTATGGCCGATAGTTTAATGAGTCACAATTTATTTATGGTTTATCCAGATCATTTCAACGATCGAAGAAGAGTGGAGTTATTGAAAAAGGAGTATTTGGAAAAAGCACAACAAGCCTTAGATAGTGGAGAAGTAGCTGTTCCTCAAGAATTTTTGTGGGATGTGAAGCACTTTTCGGAGTTAAAGAGTCGTTTTAATCCTGAAAAATTGAATGTACTTGTTGTTCCTTCTGAAGACCAGGCATTTGTTACTCAATTGATGACCATGTTGAATTTAGAGGATGATTATCAATTTTTGCTTTTAGGTATGGAAGCTTGGAGAGACTTTGATAACATAGATGTGGCTTATCTGCAAAAGTTAAATGTTCATATTGTAGTACCGGATTTTATAGACTACGACCATGAAGCCATGAAGTTATTTGAGAAAAAGTTTGTGGAAGAGCATAACCTCTTGCCAGAGAAGTATACTTTCTTAGGCTATGATGTTGGAATGTACTATTTAACACTTCTTCATGAGTATGGTCTAAACTTTGAAGTGATGTTTTTAGGCTATCAAGCTGAATTTCTTACACACAAATTTGAATTCTTTAAAACAGGCATAGAAAGTGGTTATGAAAACCGCAGTATGTACTTATTAAAGTATGAAGACTTCAAATTGAAGAGGTTGTATTAGACTTTACAACTTAAGAAGTCTCCATTTTTTTCCTTTTACATCTTTGTAACTTATTGATGCTTAAGTCGTCCTACTTCTAGAATGAACAAGTATATAGAAGGATCCTTATTACCGTTCATCCCAAATTGCAATTCTTAATTCTCTAGTAAAGACTTAGAAGTACCTATATGCTATGGAATTATATTATCCACTTATACTACTATGTAATGCATAATACTATAAGCTCACTATTTTTGAATCAAATTACAAACTAAAAATCAATCAAATGAAAAAGTTAATGTTCGCTCTCGTTTTAGTTAGTTCACTTGGAATAAGCTCATTAAGGGCCGAAGAAATAGAATCTT
>CAJXFJ010000359.1 GCA_913052515.1 uncultured Flavobacteriales bacterium
TTCCACTCACATCAGATTGCGGGCAATCCAATGCTTCTGCAAGTCTATACTTAAATCTTGCACTGTCTAAAGCTCCTCCCATTCCAATAATTCTATTTTTTGGAAGTCCTGTTACTTTATGAGCCAAATAGGTCATTGTATCCATTGGGTTAGAAACTACTATAATAATCACATCAGGAGAATGTTTCACCAAATTTTCTGAAACTGTTTTTACTATTCCTGCATTGATTCCAATTAACTCTTCTCTAGTCATTCCTGGTTTACGAGGAATACCAGATGTAATTACAGCTACGTCGCTTCCTGCAGTTTTCTCATAATCGTTTGTACTTCCTGTAATCTTTGTGTCAAAACCCAACAAAGATGAAGTTTGCATTAAATCCATCGCCTTTCCTTCAGCAAAGTTTTCTTTAATGTCTACAATTACTACTTCTGAAGCAAAGTTCTTGATTGCAATATATTCTGCGCAACTTGCTCCTACTGCACCTGCGCCAACGACTGTAACTTTCATTTATATATGTTTTTGTTATTAAGCGCACAAAGGTAAATATAGGCTAAGTAAATATGAAAAATTTAGGCCTTTAAAGTTCATATTATCATTCTTAATTTACCTTCCAACAATCAATTTAAACTTTATTTTATCGCTAAGGCAACCAATCACTAAATTAGCGTCTATTATCAACAAAGCCTTAATGGATTTAACTGACAAAGAAGTTGTAAGACAAGTGGTAAACGCTTGTGCAAAGGGAGATAGGGGCATGCAGCAAGAACTGTACAAACAAATGTATAGTTCTATGATGGCAGTTTGTTACCGTTATGCAGGAAGACCTGAAGATGCTAAAGATATTTTTCAGGAAGGATTTATAAAGGTTTTTGAAAAAATTGATCGTTTCAATTTTAAGGGTTCTTTACAAGGCTGGATAAGAAGGATTATGGTAAATCATGCGATTGATCATTATCGAAAAAATAAAAAAAAGTATGCTTTTAGTGAATCTCTAGTTGAAGCTGAAAAAATAGCAAATGAAGATAATGAAGATAATTGGTCAAGTGAATTCGATGGCAATACCTTATTGAATTGTGTTCAACAATTGAGTCCAACGTACAGGACTGTTTTTAGCATGTATGTTCTAGACGGGTATACACATGCAGAAATATCAGAAGAGCTTTCTATAAGTGAAGGAACTTCTAAATCCAACTTAGCTAAGGCCAAAAGAAATCTTAGAAAAATGATTCAAGAATTAAGAAATAATGAAGAAGCACAAATTAACATCTGAAGAACAGGCGCTTAAGACTAAAATTGAGCAAGCAAGTTTCGATTATCAAGAAGCTGATTGGCATAATTTAGAGTCGAAGTTAGCTCCTAAAAAAGGGTTCTGGTCATCTTCTAAAATCCTAGTTGCAGGCCTTGTTGTTACTGCTATTGGAACTACTCTTTGGTTAAATAAAGAAAACTTAAATGATAGGTTGCAACAAACAAACAATGTTTCTGTAGAGTTAAAACCAGCTGAATTGGATAACCAATTCAATGATTCGCAAGAGTCAATTGAAAAAACAACTGAGAACAGTAAAACATCGATTAGTCCCATTGAAAGCGAAACACTTCATACCAAAAAGTCAACTGAATCAAATACAAATAAGCAGGCTCTAAAACCTACAGCTGCTCAAGAACAGAATCAATCTAATAAGGACTTAGCTCAAATTGATAAAAAATCGACATCGTCTGAAAAAAGCACCAATTCATTCGATGAAGAATTGGAAGTTGATTTTATATTCGATGGTAAAAATTGCGTTGGCGAGCAGGTAACTGTTCGAGTTGACGAACAAACCATACTTAGTCATGTAGATAACTATGAATGGTTTTTAAACGGGGAACAAATTAAAAGTGATCGAATTCAGATTCATCTTGAGGCAGATGTTAACTACAAACTGCTCTTAAAAGCTTATAGCGAAAACAAATCGCCCTTAATATTTGACACTTCTTTTAAAGCTAATCCGCTTCCGAAAAGCGATTTTGAATACGAAGATTTAAACGGATTCTTTGATGATTTAATTGCAAGTATGATTGCTACTAACGAAGAAGTTGAACAAACTTATATCTGGAAATTCAATGAGGCTGAAATCGGTACAAAATCTTCATTAAAATATAAATTTAAGCAATCTGGTTCGTACCCGATTTCATTGACGGTTAAATCAAGTAAAAACTGTAGCAGCACAACCACCAAGTTTGTGGAAGTAAAAGAACAAATGAGTGAATTTATTAACGCATTCTCACCGAACAACGATGGCATGAATGACTTATTTATGCCTCAAGGTTTTGAAGAATTTGAAGGCAAGTTCAACTTAAGTATTTACGACTTGCAAGGCCAAATGGTCTATTCTACAGACTCAAAAGACGAACCTTGGAATGGGACATTTGAAAATAAGGGTCGAAAAATGCCATTGGGCACCTACATTTGGGAAATAAAAATTTCGGATACTAAAAACAACTATCGTTCGTTTAAAGATAAAGTCAAGATAGTGAGCTTCAATTAAGTATTGTCTGGTTAGTTAGTTTTTCATTAAGTGAAGCAAAAAAAGGGCTGCAAATATTTGCAGCCCTTTCTATTTTTTTCATGGAATAAACGCTAAACGTCTACTTTAGCATACTTGGCATTTCGCTCAATAAATTCACGTCTCGGTGGTACCTCATCTCCCATAAGCATTGAGAATGTACGATCTGCCTCAGCGGCACTATCAATAGTTATTTGGCGCAAAGTTCTTTTCGCCGGATCCATTGTTGTTGTCCACAATTGCTCTGCGTTCATTTCTCCAAGACCTTTGTATCTCTGAACA
>CAJXFJ010000360.1 GCA_913052515.1 uncultured Flavobacteriales bacterium
TCAAAGAAATTATCAAAAATGAAATTCCTACTTTACATTGTCTTTTTCCTTTTCTCAACACTTCCACATTTTGGTCAAGAAGTAAAAATAACGACTGACAAAGAAGCCTATAAATTTGACGAAATCATTGAACTAACTTTTGAGCTCAATGCAAAATATGACTCCATTGATATTCCTGAGCTTAAGCGTTTTAAAATAGTTAGCGGACCTAATAAAAGCTCTTCTGTTGCTATCCAAAATGAGATTAGAACTGAAAGAGAGCGCTTAACTTATCGATTAAGACCTCTTAAAAGTGGCCAAGTGAAAATTAGCTCGCCTACTTTCTACAAAAATGGAAAGGAACTAAAAGGAAAATCGATTAAGATTAAAGTAGACTCATCAAATCTGACCGATGAAGAATTAAAAGAAAAGGAGTACAATGAGTTTATTGAAGACGCCATTAAACCCAAGGGAACAACCCGCATAATGCTTCATGAAAATAAGGGATATATTGAAATTTTTGGAGAAATGGGATGGGAGTTTTACAGACGACTTACGCTAGAAGAAATAAAACAACTACAAAAAGTAAACTAAGAAGACAAATCAATGAAAAACTTAATCACATTTCTCTTTACTATTAGCTTTTTGCTTGCATGTACTCCAAAGCCTAAGGCTACAAAGGCTAAAGAAGAATCTTCAATAGTTGTGGATTCAATAACAAATCAGTTAAAGCGTACTATAAATTTCGATTGGTTAGTGGGTAAATGGAAACGGTTGCAAGAAGATGATCCAAATCAAACTTTTGAGGTTTGGCAGAAAAAAAGTGATGGTCGCTTTTTAGGTCACGGTTACGTGATGCAGAATCAAGATACCGTTTGGCAAGAAAAAATGACTTTGATTAAAAAAGATTCTAGCTGGACTTTACAAGTAAAAACACCTGGAAATCAAGATCTGGTTGAATTTCAATTAAGCGAATTTGACTCGACTTCTTTTACCGTAGAAAATTACAATCATGATTTTCCTAAAAAAATAAAGTATTGGATTAACAATAATCACTTGCAAGCGATAGTTGAAGGAGATTCTATAAAATTAGAATTTCTGTTTGAAAAGTTAGGAACGCCTGAATAATCTAACTTTTTGAATTGAATGAATACTTGAGCTAATTCAAGACACTTTAAATTGAGAACAAGCTAAGACATCAGAAGAATATGCTTTTTGATTAAAAGCAGGCTATGAACATTGGAAAAAGCAATAAAAGACTTCTACATCATAGAGAAAAATTAGCTTAAAACAACTGTTAAATAAACTTTATGGAGAATCAAAGCACTTCAATTAACTTACTTTTGCCTCGATTTTCAAAAAAAATGAACCTTCTAATTCAAATAAAAAAAGTACTACTTGGCATATTATTGCCATTGTATTTATTAGGCTTAAGCTGTTCAACAGACTTGACTGCAAATCAAGAAGAGGTTCAACAAGTTGAAAAGGAAGTAATCCATCAACTTAAAGTACAACAATTTCAGCATCAAGCTCCTAGCAGCCGAATGAAGCTAAGTAAGCAATTGAAAGATGCCTCAATCCCTCTCCTTTTATTATTTCAGCTTTCTGCCAATTCTACAATTGAATCAAGCTTCAACAAGTTTAATTGGAAGCTTCCGCTAGACTGGGAAATTGTATTGTGGCATTCTATTTCAAAGATTCAAGATAGCCTTTACCCTTTCCATTTTTTCTCATAGTCCAATCTGTTTTCTTCAAATAGATTAAAAGCATGCCCTCAAGGCGATTGCATATTACTTAATTATAAAAAATTTAAATCCATGGACTTTGGAACAACACTAACTGGGCTATTTTTAGCGCTAGTTATATTGATATCGCTATTATTCATTAGCCGACATAAAGCAAATAAACGCAATGATTTACTCAAGAAAATTCAAAAATTGAGTCAAAACACCTCAACGAAATTGAATAAAGTTGAATATGGCGGAAACTTCGCCATCGCATTTTCAGAAAACAATGATTATCTCTATTTTGTAAAGAATGGTCAGTTTTCAAATAATGAAGCTGCCATTAAGTTGAGTGAAGTAAAATCATGCAAACTTCTAAGTGTAAAAGATTATGAACATCCTAATAATTTTAAATCTATAAAACTGATTATTAAATATTTAAACAAGCAAAACAGTACTACCGAAATTAGCTTATTTAATAATGAAGAATCCTTTCAACTGTATGATGAGCTATTGCTAGGAAAAAGATGGGAGACGAAAATAAACTCGCATCTTCAAGTATCTTAATACGAATGCAGCCCATCATTAGGTGGGCTGCTTATTTGATTCACATTCTTCAAGCACTGCTTATGCTAGTCTTTCTAATTTTTCTTTTAATTTAAGAACAATCTAACATAAGAATTAAGCATCTTAATAGATTACAAACAAAGTCTATTAAATTTGATAAATGGAATTAAAATCAAAAGCAAGTTTACAAATCTTAAAACCAATAGCTGAAGTATTTGAAGCCATTGTAGAGCCAAACCATATGACACAATATTTTATTTCTGAAAGTAATGGAAGAATGGAAAGTGGCGCAGAATTAAAATGGAAGTTTCCAGAATTTGAAGATGTTTTTCCCATTACTCAAATTAAGGTTAATTCTCCTTCATTTATTTCTTTTGTTTGGGATACAGAAACAGTGGTTGAGATTCACTTAGAAGCCTTAAATGACAAGAATACAGTAGTAAGAGTAAGAGAAAAAGGCAAATCCTTGAGCGAAGAAAATCTAGCATGGGCTTTAAGCAACAGCGCAGGTTGGGCCAACTTTTTAGATTGCTTAAAAGCCTATTTAGAATATG
>CAJXFJ010000361.1 GCA_913052515.1 uncultured Flavobacteriales bacterium
GCAGCAGAGATATTGCAAAAGGTATAAATTCTATGAAAAACATAAAGGTTTCTCTAATTCAATCAAGTCTATTTTGGGAAAATCCTCAAAGAAACCTTGAACACTTTCATGAAGTAATTGCAAAACTGCCTAAGACAGATTTAATCTTACTTCCTGAAATGTTTAGTACCGGCTTTACGATGCACTCCAGTCGATTGGCTGAACAAATGGAAGGCCCAAGCATGCAATGGATGCATGAACAAGCAGAAAAGAAAAAAGCAGTTATCTGTGGAAGTTTGATTATTCAAAAGGGAAAAGAATATTACAACCGTTTAATTTGGATGCAGGCAAATGGTCAATACACTCACTATGACAAACGGCACTTATTCAGAATGGCTAATGAAAACCAATATTTTGATGCAGGTAGCAAACGAATCATTGTTGAATTAAAAGGTTGGAAAATTTGCCCATTAGTATGTTACGATTTACGTTTTCCTGTTTTTAGCAGAAATACTTTTGAGACAGATAAAGAAACTTATGTAGAACCTGCATATGATTTACTCATATTTGTTGCTAATTGGCCAGAAGCTAGGATACAAGCCTGGGAAAAATTACTTTATGCCAGAGCTATTGAAAACCAAAGTTATGTTGTAGGTCTTAATCGAATTGGGAAGGATGGAAAGAATATAAGCTATAATGGCAACAGCATGGTAATTGATGCAAAAGGAAATAGTATTTGGAAAGCTGAAGATTATGCAGAAGCTTCTGAAACAATAACGCTTTCTAAAAAAGCGCTAGATGATTTTAGGCTCAAATTTCCCGTAGGAATGGATGCAGATTCATTTGATTTGAAAGCTTAAGATAAGACCTAAGCTATTTCCCATTAAACTCACTCATGGTACGTTGAACACCTATGGTGCAAAACCCTTTAATGATTTGTTGGCATTGATTTATCCTTTCAGTTAGGTTTTTCTCTTCTTCAGAACTCCATTCACCTAAGACATAATCAACTTGCTGTCCCCGATTAAATTCACTTCCAATACCAAACCGAAGTCGTGCATAATCTTGTCGACCGAGAGTTTGATTGATGTGCTTTAATCCATTATGACCACCATCACTGCCTTTTGCCTTTAAACGAAGTGTACCAAATGGCAAGGCCAAGTCATCCGTTATAATGAGCACTCTTTCTAGAGGAATTTTTTCTTCCTGCATGTAATAATTAACAGCCTTTCCACTCAGATTCATCAATGTGGTTGGCTTGACCAATACAAGCTTTCTTCCTTTAAACTTTGCAAAGGAGGTATTGGCATAACGATTAGGCTCAAAAACAAGATTGGATGCCTCGGCAAAGGCATCCAATACTTTAAATCCTATGTTGTGCCTGGTATTTTCGTATTGGGAACCAATATTCCCTAATCCGACAATCAGGTACTTCATGCTATTTTATTCAGCAGCAGCTTCGCTTTCTGCAGTAGCTTCTTCTCCTTCTTCGTCATCTTCATCATCTTCCATGCTAGCCGAAACTGCATTTCTAGAATTTTTCACTGCAACGATAACGGCTTTTGGATGATCTAGAAACTCTACCCCTTCCTTCTCTAAAGTTTCCACTTTGATCACGTCACCAATCTTCATTTTGGTTACATCAACAACAAACTCTTCAGGAATATCATTTGGCAATGCTTTCAAAACCAATTTTCTCATTTTCTCTCTACGCTGACCACCGTTTTTAACTCCAATTGAGTTTCCAGTAAATCGAACTGGTACAGAAATAGTAACTGCCTTATCATCAAAAACCTCCATGAAGTCTACGTGAATTGGATTGTCTGTAACAGGATCAAATTGTACGTCACGAATTACTGAACGCACTTCTTTGTCCTCAAACTTCAAGTTCACCATGTTTACTTCAGAAGTGGCAAGCATCTTCTCTAGTTTAATCATATCAATGTGAAAATTGATATTCTCTTTACCACCATATAATATGGCTGGCACTCTACCTTCTTTTCTTAGGTTGTTCAAACCACTTTTTGATCTTACTTCTCCTCTTTCGGTAGCTTCTAACAATATAGACTTCATCTTAGACTATTTTAGGTAATTGTATTCTGTTTAAAAAATAAAATATGAACTGATAGATTCATAATTGTGGACTTTGTAAATCACCTTCGCAAAAAGGTCGGCTACAGAAATCACACGGATCTTATCGCATTCTTGCTTGAGTGGAATTGTATCTGTAACTAACAATTCTGTCAAAGCAGAGTCTTCTATTCTTTTATATGCATCTCCCGATAAAATAGGGTGTGTACAAATTGCTCGTACAGATTTTGCCCCTTTCTCTTTCATCAAGTCAGCTGCTTTTGTCAATGTTCCCGCTGTATCAACCATATCGTCAATCAGCATAATATCTTTCCCCTCAACCTCTCCAATCACAAACATTTTATCAATCTTGTTTGCCTTTTTTCTTTGCTTGTAACATATTACTACATCACACTCTAAATGCTTAGCATATGCATAAGCTCTTTTTGAACCTCCCATATCTGGAGAGGCGATGGTCAAATCAGGCAGATTTAAGTTTTTAATCGCTTCTGAAAATACAGCTGAAGAGTATAAATGATCTACAGGTACTTCAAAAAAGCCTTGAATTTGATCGGCATGTAAGTCCATAGTCATTACACGACTTACACCTGCTGCTTGCAACATATTTGCCACCAATTTTGATCCTATTGGAACTCTTGGTTGGTCTTTTCTGTCTTGACGAGCAAAACCGAAATAAGGCAAAACTGCAATTATACGTTTTGCAGAAGCTCGCTTAGC
>CAJXFJ010000362.1 GCA_913052515.1 uncultured Flavobacteriales bacterium
TTGTTACAGATTCCGCATCCAAAGCATGCGCAAAAATGCCGGCACTATAATCTGAACCTTCTCTTCCCAATGTTGTGGTTTCTCCCAAAGCGTTGGAGGATACAAATCCTTGTGTAACGATGATTCTTTTTGCATCTAAAGCCTCGAGGCAGTGAGTTTTAATCAATTCAATAGATGTTTGCCAATCCACGTTCGCCTTTTGAAACTGGTCATCTGTTTTAATCATCTTTCGTGCATCTGACCATTGGCTTTCTTTGAGGTCCTGATCTATTTTGAATTGAAGGATTAGACTAGATAAATGTTCTCCAAAAGAAATAAAGGCATCATAGCGCTGGCTTTTTGAATGATCACTTTGCTTTTGGTAAAATGCGCTAATGTCATCAAATATAAGGTCTATTTCATGTTTGATAGTTTCATATGCTTGGTTCGAAAAAAGTGTTTTGATCATCTCAATATGGAAGTCATAAAGTGCATCCTTTTGTGAAATGAATAGGTCGTGTTTTTCATTAAGAGCTGCTTCAAAAAGACTTTCTAATTTATTGGTTGTTTTGCCCATTGCAGACACAACAACAACGATTTTTCGATTTGAATAAAGCTTTAAAATATTGATTACATTGTTTATAGCTTTCGCACTTTTAACAGATGCACCTCCAAATTTGAAAACGAGAATTGAATTACTCTTTGGCTTCATTAATCTAATTTTTCCGTTAAGAAGTGTAGACCTTTTTTTGGCGATTTGCCTGCATAAAGGACATTGTAAACATATTCTAATATTGGCATATCCACTTTAAATTCTTTTTTTATCGCGTGCAAAGATTTGACTGCATAATAGCCCTCAGCTACCATGTTCATTTCTAGCTGGGCTGCTTTTGCGGAATAGCCTTTTCCTATCATGAAACCAAATGTTCTATTTCTTGAGAATTTAGAATATGCTGTAACCAGAAGATCCCCCAGGTAAGCACTTGTTTTGGTGTCTCTATGTATTGGATGTAGGGCATCTATAAACCTTTCTATCTCCCGAATTGAGTTCGAAATTAATACCGCCTGAAAGTTATCTCCATATCCTAAACCTGCCGAAATACCCGTGGCAAGGGCGTAAACATTCTTGAGAATCGCAGAGAATTCGGTACCAAATAAGTCATCGGATACAGAGGTCCTAATATATCTACATTCTAATTTTTTGGCCATTTCACTCGCAACTGATAATTCGGAGCATGCTACTGTTAAATAGGAAAGTCTTTCCATTGCAACCTCTTCAGCATGACAAGGGCCACAGATAATGCCAATTTTTGAATAAGGGATGCCAAAGTTTTTATGGAAATAACGCGCTGGAATTACATTCATCTCCGGAATCATTCCTTTCAATGCTGAGAAAACAAATTTATCTTGCAACAACTCATTTTTAATTTCTTTGAAAGTATCGTGGACGAATGCAGAGGGAACAGCAATCACAATTGTTTCAGCGTCATCAATGAGCGTATTTAGGTCGGAGGAAATAGTTATGTTCTCCATGTCGAACTCTGCAGACTGCAGGTATTTTGGATTATGGGAATGCAACTTAAGGTGCTCAATGGCAGATTCATCTCTCATCCACCAAGATATACTATTCTCATTTTGGCTTAGAATTTTAATAAGCGCAGTTGCCCAGCTTCCACCGCCAACAATGAGGACTCGTGAATTACGACCTGTTTCCATGCTGTAAAATTAGTATAATCTTGAAAGGAAGTATTTAATTAAAGTTGATTAGCTCTCCGGCCTTAAGTGATTTTGTGAGTTCATCACGTATTTTTTCAAGTTTTAATTTTGAATGTGGGTCGCCTCCGTAAGCTAAATCTTTAAGCTTGTAATATCTGTCAATTGAACGTCCAAATACATCCTGCTCAAGTTTCCCTTTTATTTCCATTATTTTAGAATTCACCCCTATTAGGTAGTGTTCAATTTCTCCTAGACGGGTTTTTTCATCGTTATCTAGCTCATCTTTCTTTAAGAGAGAATGATAATGTGGAAGCAGCTGATTCAGTAGAGTAATAAATCTTTCTAATTCCTCATCCAACTCCTCTCTATTGTCTCCAATTTCATCCATGGCATGGTGCTTAATTACCTAAATTTAAATATTTTGTCAGCCTTTGAAATGGATGAAAATAATTTTTACCATACTAGATTGTTAATATCTATTCGATAGGTCTTACATTTACGCTACTAATTTTTTAAAAATCAGAAAATGAATTCACCTATGTTGCTAAAATGGAAATCCCATGTTGCTCTTTATTCTTTTGTTGTGCTTGCTTTAACCTCTTATGCTCAGGTTGAAACACCCGAACTTAGTCCCCGATGTAACTTTACCCAAACAGTCGGTTTGACGGAGATAGCCCTTGACTATTCTCGTCCTTCTAAAAGGGGGCGAATTGTTTTCGGAAATATTGTTCCGTACGATAAAATTTGGCGTCTGGGGGCAAACAAAAACTCGACTATTCATATTTCAGAGGATGTATATTTTGGGAAAGACACTGTTTATCAAGGTAAATATGCCCTTTTTGCCATCCCAGGAGAGCAGAGCTGGGAGCTTATATTTTACGATGAAACAAGTAATTGGGGTACACCAGATACATGGAATGAAGCTAAAGTAGTATGTAGGTTAAAATCGAATGTAATATCCCTGAAATCACCCTTGGAAACCATGACCATCAGCATCGATGACATCGGTATAAAATCTGCAAATTTGAATATTAAATGGGATCAGGTAAGTGTTTCTTATCCATTTGAGTTGGATACAAAA
>CAJXFJ010000363.1 GCA_913052515.1 uncultured Flavobacteriales bacterium
TAAATAGTAATAGAGTGCTGACTTTACAAGATACTTTGTTTGTTCAGTTTTCTTACGGACCTATTGAAAAATTCTATGTTCAACCGGCAAATGGAGTGATAGATACATTTAAAATTGATGTTCCAAACTTGCTAAATGCTTCTACATTTACTTGGTTAAATTATGGAATTGGAATCGCACAATTTAACTTATCCAAAGAGGCTTTAACCATTGAAGATTCTCTATATCAAAATATTGGATTACTTTTGGAAGGTTGCCCTAAAGATGGGCAAGTGGAAATCGCAATTCAATAAGCTTGAAAAACCAATTCAAAGACTATTTTCATTTTAGTAAAATTGAAAGAAGAGGAATTATGGGTTTATCCATTTTATCTCTGCTTTTTATTGGAGCACGTTACTATTTGGTATTGAACCCAGGTGAGCTTAACTATTCAAATAATAGAATTGAAGAACTTGCCCAGGCATATCAAGAAGAGCAAGAAAAGTTAAAGCAGAAAGGCCAAAAAGTTATTCATGAAGCTGAGCCATTAAAAGAGGTTCAAGTTAGATTATTTAAATTCAATCCTAATGGCTTGTCAATTGCCGATTGGAAAAAATTGGGACTCTCTGAAAAGCAAGCACAGGTTATAAAAAACTATGAAGAAAAAGGAGGCAAGTTTAGAACAAAAGAAGATGTGCAAAAAATGTATACCATTTCTGATTCTACTTACTTAAAGCTTGAACCTTATATATTACTTCCAAATGAAAGCGAATTTGAAAATCAAAATTCTAAGAAATTAACTGCAAAGGTTTACGATGAGAAAAATGAAGATTCCAAAAGTGTAAAAAAGAAAAAGGAATACCCAAAACTCATTGTTGATGTTAATACAGCAGACAGTGCTACTTTATTAAAATTGTATGGGATTGGTCCTTACTTTAGTGGAAAAATGGTTTCCTATAGAGAAGCATTAGGTGGCTATTCTAATCTCAATCAGTTGACTGAAATATGGAACTTTAATGACAGTATGCTGATAAGGTTAAGAGATCAATTGGTGATTCATCAAATCGAAATAAAGAAGTTAAATGTAAATCAGTTAAATGCAAAAGAATTACAAAAACACCCATATATAAATTGGAATGTAGCCAATTCCATTGTGAATATTCGTAATAAACATGGAGAGTATCAAAGGCTAGAAGATTTGAAAAAGTCTGTTCTTATTAGTGATTCACTCTTACAAAAGCTCAGTCCTTATTTAACGGTTGAATAATCTAAAAGCGGTTTGTCTTTCTCTTGGAAGCGTCGTAATCTTGCTTTTCCAAATATAACCTATGGAAGATAAAATAAAGTCAGTCATTCGAGATATACCTAACTTCCCAAAAGAGGGGATAATTTTTAAGGATATTACCCCCATTCTTGAGTTGCCAGAATTAACTAAACAAATTACAGAGGAATTTGTGAAACGAGCAGAAGAGCAAAAACCAGATGCAATTATGGGAATTGAAAGTAGAGGTTTTTTTTGGGGCTTACTGATTGCTCAGGCGATGAATATTCCATTTATTCCTGTTCGCAAAAAAGGAAAGTTACCTTACAAAACGGTTTCATATAAATATGAACTTGAGTATGGAACAGCTGAAATTGAAGTGCATGAAGATGTTATTAAACCAGGCAGTAGAATTTTAATACATGATGACCTTTTAGCAACCGGCGGTACAGCAGCGGCAGCTGCAGAAATCGTAAAAATGCAAAAGGCAGAAGTGTGTGGATTTAGTTTTTTAGTCATACTTGAATTTTTAAAGGGACGTGAAGCGCTAATTAAATTCACGAAGAATATAGAAGGATTGGCTTGTTACTAGCTCATTTATAAATTAGTCAAAAACAAATTACCCATCAAATTGTATTTTTGATGTACCAAAAAAATTGAAGAGAGAAATGGATTTTAGTTATACAGAGAATCAAGCAATGATTGCGAAAATGGTGCAAGATTTTGCAGCCAAGGAGATTAAACCCAATTTAATGAAGTGGGATGAATCTCAAGAATTTCCAGTGCCATTATTTAAGAAATTAGGTGAGCTTGGGTTGATGGGTGTACTTGTACCTCAAGAATATGGCGGCTCAGGATTTGGTTACCATGAATACATTACTGCCATTAGTGAATTAGCTAAAGTTTGTGGCTCCATTGGCTTATCTATGGCAGCGCACAATTCATTATGTACAAACCACATTTTAACCTTTGGCAATGAAGAGCAAAAGCAAAAGTATTTACCAAAACTAGCTACTGCAGAGCATATAGGAGCTTGGGGCTTAACCGAGCACAATACAGGATCTGATGCTGGTGGAATGAACACAACTGCTGTTGAAGATGGAGATTTCTACATCTTAAATGGAGCAAAGAATTTTATTACTCATGCAATTTCTGGTGATATTGCCGTAGTTATTGCTAGAACCGGTGAAAAAGGAGATTCGCATGGCATGTCAGCATTTATCCTTGAAAAGGGAACGGAAGGCTTTTCTTCTGGAAAGAAAGAAGACAAATTAGGAATGCGTGCTTCTGAAACTGCTGAGCTAATTTTTACCGATTGTAAAGTACCCAAGGAGAATTTACTTGGAAAGGTTGGTGAAGGATTTCCACAAGCAATGAAAATTTTAGATGGTGGAAGAATTTCTATAGCGGCTCTCTCACTGGGAATTGCTAAAGGAGCTTTTGAAGCAGCTAAAAAGTATGCCAATGAGAGAGAGCAATTTGGTCAGCCTATTTCTAAGTTCCAAGCCATTGCTTTTAAGCTAGCAGATA
>CAJXFJ010000364.1 GCA_913052515.1 uncultured Flavobacteriales bacterium
ATGCAGCAAAACATAAAGATGTAAATGCATTACTTTATATTGGTAACGACCTTGAGAGCTTAAAAAGTCTGCAATTAGAAAGTGTAGAGAATTTAAAGCGCTTTCATGCTTGGGGAATAGAAGAAACTTTGGAAAAAGAATTTGAATCTCCATATCACATAAAATCCTTTTTAGAAGTAAAAACAACTTGGCATCCAATTGAGCAAATTGGAGGCTCTTCACCTGCCTATTAAGTCAATTTTTAGATGCTGACACCTTCCATAATCATCATTCTTGCAGTTATTGTTTTTCTGCTTTCGGCTTTGTATTTGGAGTGGTTTAGGCCAACGGTTTCATTTTTTATTGCAATTTTAGTTTTAGTTATTGGAGGAGTTTTAAGTCCTTCGGAAGCTATACATGGTTTTGCTAATGAGCAACTGGCCGTAATTATATTGTTATTAATTATCAGTGATATCTTTAAAAAATCATCAGTTATTAATGTGATATTTAATCGGCTTTTTGGACAAAGTAAAAGCTACAAGAAATTCAAACTTGCCATGATGACCGTGGTAGCGTCATTTTCTGCTTTCTTTAATAATACGCCACTAGTTGCCATGATGATGCCCTATGTAAATAATTGGGCTAATGAAAACCATGTTTCCCCTTCAAAGTTATTAATCCCATTATCTTATGCTGCTATTCTAGGAGGTTGTGTAACCTTAATTGGAACTAGTACTAACCTAATTGTAAATGGACTTGCAGTAGATGCTGGCTTTGAGCCTTTATCTATTTTTGAATTCTCCTATGTTGGAGTTCCCATGTTGATTATAGGTATTGTGTATTTACTCTTTTTGGGAAATCAATTTTTACCAAATAAAAACTCGGAATTAGAAGAAGAACTTGAAAAAAGTAGAGAGTTTTTGATTGAAACTAAGGTAAAAGCAGGCTCATCTTTAATCAATAAAACCATTCAAGATGCCGGCTTTAGGAAATTAAAAGGACTATACTTGGTGGAGATAGTTCGGTCTGAAATGAATTTGAGTCCGGTTTCTCCAGATGAAAAAATTCTTGAAAATGATGTGTTAATTTTTGCTGGTGAAACAACCGCTGTTGAGGAAATTAAAAAGGCAGAATTGGGTTTAACTCTTCCAAAGAAGGTTGAGTATATGCTTGATAAGAAGTCAAGTATGAATGAGATTGTAGTTTCTTTTAATTCTAGTTTAATTGGGAAAAGGGTTCAAGAAACGGATTTTAGAGCAAGATTTGATGCAGCTATTGTTGCTATACATCGGAATGGTGAACGAATCAGTGGAAAAATAGGTGAAGTGGAGTTAAAAGCAGGAGATATTTTGCTTGTATTTAGTGGAACTGATTTTTTGAGCCGCACAAAAAATAATCAAGCATTCTATGTGCTTACTCATATTGAAGAGCCAGAAGAAATCAATGTTTGGAAAGTAGCGGTTGTTTTTTCGGCATTAATTGCTTCGATTTTAATTGCTGCATTAACTAAATTTTCACTGTTAACTTGTTTAGCAGTAGTCTTGTTAATTGCTGTTTTAATGAAAATTGTTCCACTAAATGAGATAAGAAAGGGCTTAGATTTTGATTTGATTTTACTTATTGCATTTGGTTTGGCCTTAGGAAAAGCAATGATTAACTCTGGTGCTTCCATATATTTAGCCGATTTATTTTTGATTTTAGCCCCCTATTTAGGTAGTATGGGATTTTTGATTCTCATTTTTGCTGTAACCAATTTATTGGCAGCTTACATTACCAATAAGGCTGCAGTGGCTATTTTATTTCCAATATCGGTTTCTATAGCTATGGAATTAGGGCTAAACCCATTGCCTTTTATCCTTATAGTATCATTTGGAGCTGCTGCTAATTTTATTACACCAATTGGATATCAAACCAATTTGATGGTTTATGGTCCAGGAGGTTACTCATTTAAAGATTACATGAAAATTGGCTTGCCCCTTACTATATTATATATGGTTTTCAGCGCTGCCATTTTAAGTCACTTATATTAAAAGTAAAAGATGAATAAAGAAGAACAGTTAAATTTACTAAAGGGAATTTGTTGTATTTCTTACCAAGCTGGTAAGGAAATTTTGAAAATATATAACTCTGATTTTTCCGTTGAGAATAAGGAGGATAAATCTCCATTAACGGAAGCGGATAAAAAGTCCCATGAAGCAATTATGGCTGGATTGGCAGATTTTAAATTTCCTGTTTTAAGTGAAGAAGGAAGAGATATTCCTTATGCAGAAAGAGCTGATTGGGATTATTTTTGGATGGTAGATCCATTAGATGGTACAAAAGAATTTGTCAAGAGAAATGGAGAGTTTACAGTAAATATTGCACTGATTCACAATCAAAAAGCAGTAATGGGTGTAATTTATGTACCAGTTAGTGATGAACTTTATTTTGGAGCTGAAAATGTGGGAGCCTTTAAAATAGATGCCTTTACCAAAAAAATGGATCAAGATTTTTCGGAATGGTTAGATTCCTCGAATAAACTGCCTAAGAATATGGATAGAAAGTACACCATGGTAGGAAGTCGATCGCATATGTCTCAAGAAACCCAAGACTTTATGGATCAAAAAAAGGCAGAGCATGGAGAAGTAGAAATCATTTCTAAAGGAAGTTCTTTAAAACTTTGCATGGTTGCCGAAGGGAAAGCTGATGCTTATCCTAGATTTGCTCCAACGATGGAATGGGACACTGCTGCAGGACAAGCAATTGTTGAGGCGATGGGTGGAGAAGTGATTGATTGGAAAACAAAG
>CAJXFJ010000365.1 GCA_913052515.1 uncultured Flavobacteriales bacterium
AAACTTTTCATTTTCTTTATTTGCCAAAGCATAATCACAGCTTTCAATTCCACGGTCCGTCATTTTTCGCAAAGTCCGATTATCACTACTGCGGCTGTACGCTTCAAAAGCTAGGAAGTTTTGCTTCGCTTCTTTGTATTTTCCCAATACCATTTGGGTTTCTCCTAAAAAGAAAAAGGACTTTGGATAATCTTTCTCTGCTTTGCTAATTATTTCTTGAAAAGCCTTTTCTGCTTGCTTATAATTTTTACTTACAAAGTACAATTCCGCTAATTGGTATTCAATTCGAATGTTCTTTGGTTCTCTACTATTCCACTCTTCAAAATATAAAATTGCGGTATAGGTATCTCCTAAACGAATGGCGTTTCTAGCAGATACTTTGAGCTCTCTATTCGAAACCTCATCAAGCCTTGGTTGTTGAGCCAATAGTTGTTGACTAAAAAGTGAAACCACCATGAGCATAAAAAGTGGCTTTACAATATTGATTTTATTAACTGTATTAAAAACGATCACAAGGAAGGGTCATTTTATTAGGAATAAATTCAGGTGCTGTATACACCAAAGAAATTTCGAAAGTACTTTTATTTCCTCCGTAACTGCTCAATTCACTCACGTTGTAATCATAGCTAATTCCTAATCTGTAATACTTGTATGTTAGTCCTCCAAGAGGAATTACTGCATCACTATTTCTACCAAAGCCATCACGATATTGTATGCCTAAGAATACGTTTCTCAATTCTCCCATATTCATTAGTCCTTTTTCTACCATCCCTCCAAACATCATGTCTTGTGCTTTTCTAGCCCCCATAAATAACACTTGGGGAATTACTTTAAGGTCAGAATTCAATTGATACTCTACTTGACCATGAAACACATAACGACTCGCAAGACTTGCAGAGCTGTTATTAAAATAACTATCCTTTGGTTGGTTAATATGAAAAACCGATAGTCCTACAGTTGGTTTAAATACATCTATACTTTTTGACCAAGCTATACCAAGGTTTATATCAAAGAAATTTTGTGATTCAAGAATTCCATCTTCCTGATTGCTCAGACTCTGATCAAATTCACCTTGCTGATATACCCATTGATTGGGAAAAGTTTGCTTACTGAAATCTGTATTTTTCATGGTAAAGCCAAGCTGAATACCCGCTCTCAATTCATGACCATCCATAAACTTTTCATAAGCCCCAGTCAAATGAATTTTATCTGTATTCATACTAAACACCTCAAATTGGTCACGCAAAACAAGTAGCCCAACATCTATTTTATCATTTATAAAATAAAATTTTTGATCAAAAGCGGCTATGGAAGTTACTAAAGGGCTGCTACTGAGTTGTCCCCATTGGCTACGATGGTTAAGTACCAATTGATTTCTGCCTTCATAAAAACCGGACATGGCAGGGTTTAAGTTTTGCTGATTGGTGTAGTATTGTGATAAGTGAATATCTTGACCTTGTACCAAAAGGCAGGAAAAAGAAACAATTAAAACTAATATGATATACCTGAACATCACCAATTAATTTGAGAAGAATTTAGGTACGTTTCTGCCATCTTTCGATATTGTCCATTCGTAAAGCCACATTCACAGCCTTTGTAATAAGACATTACATTACTTACACTTGCATTATAGAAATCACCATTCGCATCTTTCTTTTGCGAAATAAAGCGACAATTACGGATATATTCTGATTGGTCATCATCTTCACGAAAAGGATCTGCCGGAGTGTCACAAATCTGATCTCCTCGGGTTTCGCAATTGCTGCCGTCAGCAAGTTCATCTCCTGATTCTTCAAAAGTGTGAAATAGACCAAAATAATGTCCCATTTCATGAATTATCGTGTAATTACCTGGACCAATACATTTCTTTAAAATATAAATGAAAC
This sequence comes from uncultured Flavobacteriales bacterium, assembly GCA_913052515.1. The sequence continues at coordinate 1,887 of CAJXFJ010000365.1, forward strand.
TTCCCGTATTGGCAATTCCACCCAAAGTGGCTTTACCACAAATCCCATCTTCTTTTTCAACTCCTTCTACAAAATACATATTAATCAAGTTGCTGAAATAATGCTTTACTTGCATTTCAGGTAAATCCTTTTTCTCATTTAAGGAGTCGTAATTGAAATTATCAATGTAGCTTACCCTTGCAACTGAAAAGGAAACACAAATTGGAGCAAAGTAATTGTTTAAAGAATCTATATCTTGCCTTATCGTATTTAGAGATACATTAGGACTCCCAGAACTATCTCTGACAATATGCACGGCAATGCCAAAGCTTTTATTTAAACAAGGTAAAGGAGTCTCACTGGTTTGGGCTTTTAAAAGATCGCTATTAAAAAAACAGACTTGCAAAAAAAGAAGGCAAACAAGTAGAAAACGTAAGTTCATGGATTTAATAGACGGTTTCTGAAAACACGAAAATACACTAATTTACATTGTAATAATATGTTATTTTAGCGGTAGTCAAAATAAGTTATGAATACTCCTACTATTTTATGAAAATAGCGAATTACCTGCTAGTCATTCTATTGATCGTAACCCAAGCTTTGTTTTCACAAACGGCAGACCAACCAGATGGATGCGCCCCTTTAACGGTTAAATTTACTCCACCAAGTGGACTCAACAATTACTTTTGGGATTTTAAAGATGGGGCAACTTCTACACTAGCCTCCCCAACAAATACATTCTTAAATACTGGAGTATATAATGTAGAATTAAAATCTGGTATTAATGGTTCTGTGATTGGGACTGTGGAAGTTAAAGTTTTTGCTAAACCTGATCCTAGTATTACAGTAGACATAGCAAAAGGTTGTGCCCCATTAAGTGTGCAATTTAGTGATGCGA
>CAJXFJ010000366.1 GCA_913052515.1 uncultured Flavobacteriales bacterium
AAAGAAAGCCTATCGAAAGCTTGCTTTAAAATTTCACCCCGATAAGAATCCTGATAACAAAGAAGCTGAAGAGAAATTTAAGGAAGCTGCAGAAGCTTATGAAATCTTGAGCAATCCTGAGAAGAAGTCACGTTACGATCAATTTGGCCATGCAGGTATGGGTGGCGCTGCAGGCGGAGGTGGCTTTGGCGGCGGCATGAGTATGGATGATATTTTCTCTCAATTTGGAGATATATTTGGCGGTGCAGGCTTCGGAGGTTTTGGTGGGTTCGGCGGACAAGGCGGTGGCGGAAGACGCAGAGCTAATAGAGGAAGCAATATTCGAGTTAAAGTTTCACTAAGCTTGAAGGACATTGTTAATGGTGTTGAGAAAAAAATAAAAGTTAAGAAGTATGTAAGTTGTAAAAGCTGCAGTGGTTCAGGAGCTGAAGGAAATAGTGGATTTGATACTTGTGACACCTGTAATGGAACTGGTCAGGTAACTCGAGTAACCAATACTTTCTTAGGACAGATGCAAACCGCTTCTACTTGTCCAAAATGTGGGGGTGAAGGTAAAACCATAAGCAACAAGTGTAATACTTGCCATGGTGATGGAATTGTTAAAGACGATGAAACAATTGAGTTGAAAATTCCTGCAGGAGTTGAAGATGGCATGCAGCTTTCAGTAAGTGGCAAAGGAAATATGGGAGCGAGAAATGGAGTTCCTGGAGATTTAATTGTTTTAATTGAAGAGGAAGAGCATCCTGAATTAAAAAGAGATGGAAATAATATTCTATACGATCTCTACATCTCATTTGCCGATGCGATATTAGGTACTGAAGTAACAGTTCCAACGGTAAATGGGAAAGCTAAAATCAAAATAGAACCTGGTACTCAAGGTGGAAAAGTGTTACGATTAAGAAACAAAGGCATTCCCGAAATAAACGGCTATCGTACCGGAGACCAATTAGTCAATATCAATGTATGGACGCCTCAAAACTTGAGTAAAGAAGAAAAGAGTATGGTTGAAAAATTAAGGGATTCAAAAAACTTTGAACCTCAGCCTACATCTACTGATAAAGGTTTCTTTGGAAGAATGAGAGACTACTTTAAATAAAAAAAAGGCCCGAAAGGCCTTTTTTTGTTTCCATAGTTAGCTTTGATTTGTCGGTAATCTTTAAGTTTAATCTAGCTATTTAATCTGAACACAATATCAGTTAAACTTTGAAGCTGTTAAAGCAAGAATTCATAGAAAGCACAAAATAATCTATAAAAGGATAGAATCGATTCATAGATTAACAACCACCTCAGTAATGGTTTTGAAGACGTTCGACGACTTTAACCACAGCAGGGCAAATTCTAGTATTTTTTGCGGTTAAATCTAAAATTTGATACATGCGTTTTCGATTGGTATGAGGATATTCTCGGCATGCCTTTGGTCTACTTTCATAAGCCATACACTTGTTATCTTCAAGTAAGAAAGGACAAGGCGAACTTTTCAAAACTTGATCTCCATCTTCATCTATTCTTAAATAATTTTCAAAGAATTCTGCCGGTTTCATTCTAAAATGACTTGCCATTCTTTCCACATCTTTATCATAAAAAATAGGTGAAGTGGTTTTGCAGCAGTTTGCACATGCCAAACAATCAATTTCTTCAAAAACTTCTTCATGTTGTTGCTGAAAAATTTGATCTAAGTTTTTTGGAGGGCGTTGCTTAAGCTTCTTTAGTACCTTATTAATCTCCTTTCTTTTGCTCTTGGCATTGTTGATCAGCTGTTGATATTCTTCTTTCAAACTCTAAACTAATTTTCTTGCCCTTAACATTTCTCTTTTTCCACCTGGAGGACCTGCTAATTTCTCAATTTCAAATCCAATGGATTTTAACCTTCTTTTTATTAATCCTTTTACACAATAAGTTACTAGAATTCCATTGGGCCTCATTTGATTGTATAGCTTCATAAATATTTCCTCCTCCCACAATTCAGCTTGCTTTTCAGGAGCAAATGCATCAAAGTATACTAAATCAAACTGACTGTGAAATGAATAGTCTTCAAGTTTAGCATGTACTTTTAAAAGATCAAAATTGTCTGTTAGCTTCTGTTTTACATTCCATGATAAGTTGTGAATTTTTTCAAAAAGAAGACTTTCTTCCCCTAGTTCATCAGCATAGTTTAACTCTTTTACTTCACCTTCAGAAATTGGGTAAGCTTCAATACTTGTCATTTGAACACGCTTCTGCATCCCCATTCTCTTTAACTCTACTGCTGTAAGAAAAACATTTAGTCCAGTACCCATACCAATCTCAAGTAAATCGATACTATCCTTTAACTGAAATGCTTCCTTTAATCCTGCATTAATAAATATGTGCTTAGATTCAGCTATTGAGCCATGTTTAGAATGATAATGCTCATCCAGCTCAGGAACATAAAAAGAATGTGATCCATCTTTTGTTTTTACTAACTCTCTTTTCAAATTGTGCTAATCACTTGGTTACTTTTACAAATGTAATTTCTAATGTCAATTCATCTTATTTATGCCCGCATTAAAAGCAATCATTGAAAATGCAATAACTTCTAATTCATATACCTATAACAGCTATATGAAATTAATGACTGATTTAACAGAAAACAAAGGTACAACGGGAGCGGATCAGAGCGCATCATTGGTGGAATACACTTATTTGAATTACAAAAGAATGAGTCGTTTAAATAAGACTATTCAACTTGAGCCTGAACTTAAAGAAACCCTTGAAAACTTAAAT
>CAJXFJ010000367.1 GCA_913052515.1 uncultured Flavobacteriales bacterium
TAGATTTGGTATTACTAAAAAAGGACAAAGTTAAAAAGATTTATGAAAGTCTAAATTTAAATCTTATAGCTGTAACAAATAAATTACAGTCAAAAAGGAAGTAGAAAAAACAGAGATGTTGAGAACAATGATACAGAAGAGTTTTTGTTAAGGTTGGATTATATTGAAATTCCAATCATGGCCAAGTTTAGAAATAACAAATTCACCTTTGAAGGTGGAGTATATTACGGTCAACTTGTCAATCAATATATGAGAGATGAAAACGGCCCGTTTGATATTCCTGAGCCCTTAAACAAGTTTAGAAATTATGACATTGGGGGATTGGCAGGTGTTAACTTTAATTTCACGAAAAATATTATCATGAATTGGCGGTTTAGTCATTCTATTCTTCCCGTTAGAAAATATGACAGTGGTGCCAATTGGCGATTCGAAAGTGGGATGACCAATATGTATTTAAGTTTTACAATGAGATACAAATTCCTTGGTGATGATGGAGCATAAAATAGTTGTTGCAATTACAGGAGCATCAGGGTCCATATACGCTAAACTTCTTCTTGATCAGCTTTTAAAGTATCAAGATCAACTTAAAGAAGTTGGAATAGTAATGTCTAACAATGCTAAGTTAGTTTGGGAAACAGAACTCTCAAACACCGATTACAAAAACGTTCCTTTTAAAATCTATGGTAAAAGTGATTTTATGGCACCATTTGCCTCAGGATCAGCTAAATTTAACAGCATGGTTGTTGTTCCATGTTCAATGGGAACTATAGGAAGAATAGCTCATGGGATTTCTGATGATTTAATTACCAGGGCTGCGGATGTTATGTTAAAAGAAAGAAGAAAACTTATCTTGGTTGCCAGAGAAACTCCATATAATCTCATTCACCTTAATAACATGAAATTAATAACTGAAGCTGGTGGCATAATTTGCCCCGCCTCTCCCTCTTTTTATTCTAACCCAATGAATATTGAAGAGCTTGCTATGACCGTAGTAAATCGTGTGATTGACTTACTTGAGATAGAGAACACTTCTTTCCGATGGGGTGAAAAATATTAACAAATACTTCTTAATTAACTAATGAAGTAATTCTATAGTTTGTGGTTTATTTTTTTGTAAATTGAAAATCCAATACCGAACGACTATGTATGAATTAAGTAAAAAGGTGCTCACTCGTGTGAGCTTTGATAGAACGTTGTTTAGAAAAGAATTAGTAAAGTCAAAAAGGTGGTTAAAACCAAAAGAATCGATCATGCTTAAAGCATGGTGTCTAGCAACTTTTGGTCACCTTTATAAGGATATTATCATTGAAGTTTTTGAGACGATTTCTTAAGAAAATCTAGATTTCGTTTTAAACCAACAAATTTGGTTCTTTTCACTGCTGATTTTTTAAAGAGCCTATCAAATTGCTCCTTTTCCATAGCATGCCATTCATCGCTATTTAAATTCATCAATTCTTCATTTGGAAGAAATTGAGGTTCTTTATTCATTGAGGCAAAACGGTTCCAAGGACAAACATCTTGACAAATATCACAACCAAAAGCCCAATTATTCATTTTGTTTGCAAATTGCTCTGGAATTTGACTATCCCTAAGCTCAATAGTTAAAAATGAAATACATTGATTTGAGTTAATGGTTCTATTATCAAGAATTGCATCCGTAGGACAACTATCAATGCATCTTGTACAATTACCACAGTAATCTTTTATAGGTCCATCAGCTTCAAATTTGAAATCAAGCATCATCGTAGCTATAAAAAAATCAGAACCTCTATTTTTATTGATTAGCATACTATTTTTTCCGATCCAACCCAGTCCGCTCTCACGCGCCCAAGCTCGATCTAAAACAGGAGCCGAATCTACAAAATACCTCCCTTCAATTGAACCAATCTCTACCTTTAAATAATTAAAAAGCTCCTTTAATTTCTCTTTAATAACAAAATGATAATCCTTTCCATAAGCATACTTTGCAAGTTTTGGCGCCTTCATATCGCTTTGTTTATTGGGCGTATGATAGTTAAAGAGAAAAGTGACTACGCTTTGTGTACCTGGAACTAGCTTTCGTGGGTCAAGTCTCTTTTCGTAATATTTCTCCATGTAACTCATGGTAGCATTATTGTTCTTTTTTAGCCAATTCTCCAATCTAGCCTCATCAGATTCGAGCTTTTTAGCATTAGAAATACCCACGAAGTCAAACCCCAATTGATAGGCTTTCGATTTTAATAAAGATGTCGCTTTTTGAGGATTCAACTTTAGTCAAATAAAGTGCCATCACTACTTGGTCTCTTTCTGCCAAGGTGTTTATAAGCAAGTGAAGTTGTTTCTCTCCCACGAGGTGTGCGATTTAAAAAGCCTTCTTTAATCAAAAAAGGCTCATATACTTCTTCTATAGTTCCAGCTTGTTCACCAACAGCTGTTGCAATTGTAGTTAAGCCAACTGGACCGCCTTTAAACTTATCAATGATGGTAGTCAGAATTCGATTATCCATTTCATCTAGGCCATGTTTATCGACATTTAAAGCAGAAAGTGCCATATTAGAAATTTTCAAATCAATCGATCCATTCCCTTTTATTTGGGCAAAGTCCCTTACTCTCCTTAGCAAAGCATTTACTATACGAGGTGTACCTCTACTTCTACCCGCGATTTCTAAGGCTGCATCATTCAAAATATTCACTTTCAATATTCCTGCTGAACGAATCGCAATTCGGGCCAATAAATCCTTGTCAT
>CAJXFJ010000368.1 GCA_913052515.1 uncultured Flavobacteriales bacterium
AATGAAATTATTTTACCAATATCTTTACAGAATTCACACAACAGTTTGCTGAAGAACAAATAATTAGCATGATTAGAAAGTATAATGGAATAGTAACACTCATAAAAGGGGTAAAGAAAAGAGCTTTTGTCTCTTTACTACTTTCTTTGTTCTTAGGCTTATCAGAAGGAGTAAGTTTACTTTTAATAATTCCTTTATTATCTATTTCCGGTGTGCATGAAGCCCATGAGGCAAAAACGGGTATAGTGGCTAAAATATCTCAAACTTTTGATCGCTTTGGCCTTGAGCTAAGCTTAATCACGGTTTTGTTTATCTATATCATCATTTTGAGTACTTACGCTTTGATTAAGTTTTACCAAAGTATGAATACCATAAAAATTAGTCAAAAAGTAATTGTTGATTGGAGGATTAAATTTTTCAATATACTTTCTAAAGCGAATTGGCGGCAATTTAAAGCGAATAAATTGAGTGATTACCAGAATGTTTTAACCTTAGAGATTAAAAAGTTTGGTTCTATTGTAAACCTGCTAGTAAATCTGGTAGGAAATTCAATCTTAATATTGATATATCTCATCATTTCTTCCTTTTTGTCTGTTGAATTAACACTCATTGCGCTAATCCCAATTCTAGTAATCGGACTTTTAAATATTTCTGTTAATCGAAATACATATAAGATTGGACAAAAAACAGTAAACTTTAACCAAAGCATTCAATTAAATATTATTGAATTTTTATCTGCCATAAAACTAGTAAAGGCTTATCAAAATGAAGCGTCTCATCTAAAGCGTTTTAGTCAATTAAATCATGAGGTAGAAGAAAAGGTTGTGAACTTCCAATATGAAACCCAGAAGACCAAGCTCTTTTTCGAAGTCATGGCGGCTATTTTTGTTGTCATTTACATTTACTTAGCATTAAGTGTTTTCAAGTCTGATTTTGCAGAAATTCTATTGTTGATTTTTATCTTTGTAAGATTGGTTCCAAAGGTTGTGAAACTTGTCGGTAATTATCAACACATATTAAATCAGTTGCCTGCCGTAGAAAGAACACAAGAACTAATGAGTAGTTTTTTAGTTGAGCCAATTGAATTTGATAAGGAAAATAATGTATCGTTAAATTTTAATGAATACTTAGCATTTAAAAACGTTGATTTTACTTACGAATCAAAGCAGGTGCTTCATCAAACATCATTTAAAATTCCTGTAAATAGTATTACCTTATTAAAGGGTGAATCAGGTGTTGGTAAAAGCACCATTATCGATTTGTTGTTAGGGTTTTACGAAGTAAATAGTGGAGAGATTTTGCTTGATGGTCAGCCTTTTTCAAGCATCAATAAAAGTGCATGGCAAAATATAATCGCTTATGTTCCACAAGAACCTTTTTTATTTCATGATACCATTAGAGCCAATATTCTTTGGGGTAATCCAGAAGCTACAAAAAAAGATGTTTTAGAGGTTTTAGAATTAATAGAAGCACTAACGTTTATTAAGCGTATGCCGAAAGGTATAGATACAGTAGTAGGTGATAGAGGTGAGCAGCTTTCTGGTGGTGAAAGACAAAGAGTGATACTAGCGAGAGCATTGATCAAAAAACCGAAGGTTTTAATCTTGGATGAAGCAACAAATCAATTAGATGAAGAAAATGTGGTGTTAATTTCAAAATTGCTTGAGCGATTAAAGTTGAGAATGACTATAGTGTTTGCTACTCATCAAGACCGTTTTGACAAAATTGCGGATAACATTATTCAGCTGTAATAGTTATTCACAATGTCTTATCAATAAAGCCTATTTTATGTTGACTAAATCAAACTATAAAAGTGTAATTTGGTCGCAGCTATTTATTGCTTTTCAATTACATAGATTAAAACAATGAGACTAAACAAATTCGTTTTTGCACTACTAAGCTTGATTTCACTTTCTGCTTTTGCGCAAGAAGAGGCTGAAGAATCAACAAACTTCTTTGATCGTTTAAGTATTACACCTCAAATTGGTAAATTGTACTATTTAGGCGATTTACAAAAAGAGCCTATCGGTTCGTTTTTTGATGCTGAGGAAAATAGACTTGGATATGGGTTTACCCTAAACTATAGAATTTCTGATGTATTGTCGCTAAGTTCTGGGATTATGAATGGAAAGCTAAGAGGGACAAATGACGAAATTAAAACTAGTGGAGCAACTAGCAACACAGCTAATTATGGAAATGGAATTGAATTTAGAACGGATTTGCTAGAATTGACCTTTCCAAGATTAGACTTAAACTTAACTCGCTTAATTTTTAAAGATAAAAGCAGTTTCTTTAACAAAGTATCACTTGGGCTATTTGCTAGTCAAGGCTTAATGAATTTTGATTCAAAAGTATATGCGATAAATCAAGATGATGTGAATTTACTATATTATGAAGATCGTGGTAGAACAGGTGATACCTGGGAAGCTGTTACTACGGTTGGAACTACATTTTCTTATATTATAAATGATCGATTTGATGTGGGCTTAGAATCTGCTTTTAAATCTGTTTGGAATGATAAGCTTGATGCATGGCCTACTGATGGCACAGCAAATGATATGATAGCATTTACAGCGGTTACTTTTACCTATCACTTTTCTCCAAGAAAGAATGTTGAAAAACTAGGAGATAAGTTAGAAGAACTAAATCAAGTAGAGGAAACAAATAGTGACGAATCAATCGAAGAAAAAGCCGAAGAAAAGCTTGAAGAGATTGAGGAATCA